>JAUSOZ010000206.1 GCA_030655955.1 Deltaproteobacteria bacterium | reverse complement strand
AGGGCCAGGGTCCCGTCCTCCAAGCCGGTCATCAGCACGAACGGCACTTCGGGGGCGTGGGCATAAGCCTTGAAAAACGTATTGATGCCTCGGCTGTCAGGGAGACCCAGGTCCAAGAGGACCAGGTCCACCTTGCCAGTGGAAAGGCGCTCCAGCCCTTCGGAAAGCTGCGACACCCATTCTAACTCAAAGCCGTCGCCGCCTGCTTCCATCAGCATTTCCTGGATGAGACGTGCGTCTCCCGGGTTGTCTTCCACCAGGAGAACCTTGGTGGTTTCAGCCATCATCATCTCAATTACCTCAGGGGCAGCATGACCACCGTGGTCCAGAAGTTTTTGATGGACTTGACCACTCCGAGAAATTGGTCCAAGTCCACCGGTAGCAGTTAGTCTGCAGGTTGCAACTCTTTAGGATGTCCTGCTCGGCATTGGAGACCGTCAGGATGAACACGGGTATACGTCTCAGGTCCGATTCCTTTTTTATCTCGGCCACTACCTCCAGGCCATTCATCTTCGGCAGGTTCAGGTCTATGAGCACCGAATCTGGCTGGAGGCATGATAGCTCAAAATTTCCCGATAAGTAAAGTTTTTTCCAGAATTCGGGCATATAGCTAAACGGTAAACAGACACGTCATTGATTTGCGGCCTATGAACCCCAGGCCAGCACCGGCTAGTATCGGTGCGCCAAGGGAAAGGCGGAGGCCAAATGTACGCATCACCCCCGGGCATGACAAGAGAATTTAGTCCCCTTTTAACGAAACGATTGATCAGCCAGACTGGGGTAGAGGTGGTGCTAACTGCTATATATGCGGCGCTTAACCGAAAATATTGGATTTTTGATATGGTGATCATAGTTGGATCGCAGACCGCTCCGGCAGGTTAGATGTGCGCCTCCTGCCCCAAAAAAAAGCAGGGCCATTGGCCCTGCTTTTTTCTTGCCTCAGTGAAAATATCTCTTACAAGCCCGGGAAGATCTTCACGGCGTTCATGGCCAGGTTGTAGAGGCAGCCCGGGAAGATGCCGATGGCCAGGACCCCGGCGGCGGTGAGGGCTACTACCGCGGTTTGGGCCGGGGAGAAGACCACCGGGCCCAGGTCGGCTTCCGCCGGCTTCATATACATGAGCACGGTGATGCGGAGGTAGTAGAAGACCGACACCAGGGAGTTCATGACGCCGATGATGGCCAGCCAGATGTAGCCGGCCTGGATGGCGGCGGAGAAGATATAGAACTTGCCCACGAAGCCGGCGGTGGGGGGAATCCCGGCCAGGGCGAACATGAACAGGGCCATGGAAGCGGCCAGGACCGGGTGCTGGGCCCCCAGGCCGGAGTAGTCGTAGATGTTGATGTACCTATCCTTTTTCCGTCCCACCAGGATTACCACTCCAAAGGCCCCCAGATTCATCAGGGTATAGGCCAGGAGGTAGTAGAGCAGGCTGATGGCGCCCAGCTGGTTAGCGGCCACCATGGCCATCAGGAGGTAGCCGGCGTGGGCGATGGAGGAATAGGCCAGCATGCGTTTGATGTTGGTCTGGGACAGGGCCGCGACGTTGCCGATGGTCATGGTGGCCACGGCCAGGACCCAGAGGACCGTGGTCCAGTCGACCTTGACGGCCGGGAAGGCCAGGAAGAAGACCCGGGCGAAGGCGGCGAAGGCGGCGGCTTTGACGGCCACGGCCATGAACGCGGTCACCGAAGTGGGGGCGCCTTCATAGACGTCCGGGGTCCACATGTGGAAGGGGGCCGCAGCCACCTTGAAGCCGAAACCGACGATCAAAAGACCGATACCCAGGAGCACCAGGTAAGCCATGGCCGGGTCGGCGCCCAGGCGCAGGGGCAGATCGTCGAGGAACAGGGTGCCCCCGGAGGCGCCGTAGAGCATGGCCATACCGAAGAGCAGAAAGGCGCTGGAGAAGGACCCGAGGATGAGGTATTTTAAGGCCGCCTCATTGGAGCGCAGGTCTTCCCGGAAGAGGCCCGCCAGGACGTAGACCGCGATGGACATGATCTCAAGGCCCAGGAAGATCATGATCAGGTGGGCCCCGGCGGCCATGAGCATCATGCCGACGGTGGCGAAGAGGATCAGGGCGTAGTATTCGCCCATATTCTTGCCGTAATCTTCCAGGTACTGCCGGGAGATGAGGACCGTCAGGGCGGCGCCCAGGATGAAAATGAAATAGAAGAAGAAGGCGAAGTTGTCCAGGTAGACCATGCGGGCGAAATCGGTGCCGCTACTGCCCCAGAGGCCGATGGTCTGCAATGCCGCCACCGCCAGGCCCGCCAGGGCGACCCAGGAGAAGCAGATTTTCCGTCCTTTGGGGGAGAGGGCATCCAGCACCAGGATGAGGATGGCGGTCACCGTCAGCGTCAACCACGGCCCGATGCTGCTCAGATGGAAGCTGGGGATGATGAGGTTCATTGCGCCTCCCCCTTAAACACGTGGGATTGGGACACCTGCGTGGACTTGGCCTTTTCCATCATGGCCACGAAGTTCTCCGTCGATGCCTTGGTTTTGTCTAAAAAGGTGCTGGGATAGACCCCGATCCAGATGATGAAGAGGATCAGGGGCGCAAAGATGGCGATCTCCCGCCAGGAAAGGTCTTTAAGGTCTTTATTCTTTTCGTTGGTCACCTTGCCGAATATCACCCGCTGGAACATCCACAGCATGTAGCAGGCCGCGAAGATGACCCCGGTGGCGGCGATGACGGCGTAGAGCTTGTTGACCTGGAAGGTGCCCAGGAGGATGAGGAACTCACCCACGAAGCCGTTCAGCCCCGGCAACCCGATGGACGACAGGGTAACGATCATAAAGATGATGGCGTAGACGGGCATGGGGGTGGCCAGCCCGCCGAACTCGGAAATCAACCGGGTGTGGCGCCGCTCGTAGATCACCCCGACGATCAAGAACAGGGCCCCGGTGGACAACCCGTGGTTGATCATCTGGATGATGCCCCCCTGGACCCCCGGCATGGTGAAGGTGAACAGGCCCAGCATGACGAAGCCCAGGTGGCTTACGGAGGAAAAGGCAATGAGGCGCTTTAAGTCCTTTTGCACCATGGAGACCAGGGCGCCGTAGACGATGCCGATGAGCGCCAGGATAGAAAACAGGGGCACGAAGTAGTGGGCCGCCTCGGCAAAGAGCGGCATGTTGAACCGCAGGAAGCCGTAAGTCCCCATTTTCAGGAGCACCGCCGCCAGGATGACCGAACCGACGGTGGGGGCCTCGGTGTGGGCGTCCGGCAACCAGGTGTGGAAGGGGAACATGGGCACCTTGATGGCGAAGGCCAGGCCGAAGGCCAGGAACATCCAGAACTGCATGTTGAAGGGGATGGACACCTGATACAACTTCAGGAGGTCGAAGGTGTACGTGCCGGTGGTCTTACCGTAGTGAAAGTAGAGGACCAAAATGGCCACCAACATCAGCAAGGAGCCGAACATGGTGAACAGGAAGAACTTGATGGCCGCATAGACCCGGCGGGCCGGGTTGCCCCAAACCCCGATGAGCAGGTACATGGGGATGAGCATCACTTCCCAGAAGACGTAGAACAGGAAGAGGTCCAGGGAGACGAAGACGCCGATCATGCCGGCCATCAGGGCCAGCAGGCAGACCATGAATTCCTTGACCCGGACTTGGATGTCGTCCCAGGTGGCCAGGACGCACAGCGGGGTAAGGAAGGTGGTGAGCATGATGAGCAGCAAGGAAAAGCCGTCGATCCCCAAGTAGTAGCTGATACCGTAAGTCGGCAGCCACTCCCGGCGCTCCACGAACTGCATGGCCGCGGTCTGGCTGTTGAAATCAAACCAGAGGGGTAGGGAAACCAGGAACTCCAACAGGGAGATGATCAGGGTGGCGATCTTCAGGCCCTTGTGGCGCTTCCGGTCCAGGATCAGCAGGATCCCTATCCCGACGATGGGGAGGAAAATCAGAATGGAGAGGATGGGTAGTTGCATGTGCCCCCCCTAACGTCCGATGAGATAGCCGGTGACGAGCACGGCCCCGAGAAGGATGGCCAGGGCGTAACTTTGCACAAACCCGGTCTCCAGTTTTCGGAGGTGACTGCTCAGCCAACCGACGGTAGTGGCGCTGCCGTTGACCGCGCCGTCAATGATGTTTTCGTCTACGCCGTGCCACAGGAACTCGGAGCCGTTCTTGATGGGCTCCACCACTGTGGCGTCATAGATCTCGTCCATGTAGTACTTGTTATAGACCAGGTCATAAACGACCGGAATTTTCTCGATGACCTTCTCCGGCAGTTCGGGCTTGGCGATATACATTTTGTAAGCCATATAGATGCCCGCCGCGGCCACCGCCATGGAAAAGACCATCATGGTGATTTCGAACCAGGCCGGGGCGTGGACCTCGTGCACCAGCGGGGTGATGGAGGGCGCCAGGAACTCCTTGAACTTGTTGGCGCCTTTGATGATGGGAAAGCCCACCAGGCCGCCCACTACCGCAAGCCCTGCCAGGATCATCAGTGGCACCGTCATCAGCGGCGGAGACTCATGGGGATGCACATGGTGATGGTCGAACTTTTCTTCGCCGTGGAAGGTCATGAACACCGCCCGGAACATGTAGAAGGCGGTGATAAAGGCCGCCACGGTGGCGATGCCCCAGAAGACCGTATGGCCGCTCACCAGGGAGTGGAACAGGATTTCGTCCTTGCTGAAGAAACCGGCGAAGGGGAAGATCCCGGCGATGGCCAGGGTGGCCAGGATAAAGGTCCAGTAGGTGATGGGCATGTGCTTCTTCAAGCCGCCCATATGGCGCATGTCTTGTTCGCCGTGCATGCCGTGGATGACGGAGCCGGAACCCAAGAAGAGGAGGGCTTTAAAGAAGGCGTGGGTCATCAGGTGGAAGATGCCGGAGGTAAAGGCCCCGACGCCACAGGCCAGAAACATATACCCCAACTGGCTGACGGTAGAGTAAGCCAGGACGCGCTTGATGTCGAACTGGGTAATGCCGATGGTGGCGGCGTAGATGGCGGTGAGCGCCCCCACCCCGGCCACCGCGGTCATGGAGATGGGCGACAGAACGAACATGGTGCTGCACCGGGCCACCATGAAAACGCCGGCGGTGACCATGGTGGCGGCGTGGATCAAGGCGGACACCGGGGTGGGGCCTTCCATGGCGTCGGGCAGCCAGGTGTACAGCGGTATCTGGGCCGACTTGCCGGTGGCCCCTAAGAACAGGCACAGGGTGATGGCGGTGAGGACTCCGGAGCCCATGGGGTACTTGGCAGCCAGGGGGAACACCT
>JAUSOZ010000202.1 GCA_030655955.1 Deltaproteobacteria bacterium | reverse complement strand
GAAGAATCGGCCACCCCCAAAAATGAAATTCACTGTAGGGGCGGTTCGCGAACCGCCCCTACGGGAGACGTTCACGGTAAACGCCAAAGATAACTTGAGAGGAGGGCCGGGGAATATTTTCGTCAGCCTCCCCTACCCTTCCCCCAAACTCCCCTGCCAGTCCCCCGTAGGGGCGGACCCGTGTGTCCGCCCTCCTCGTCCGGGCGAACCCGCAGGTGCAGACCAACGGTGAGATTCTGCCGGTTTACCGGCCGTCAGCCCCCACCGCTCAATGGCATCCCTTGCAGCCCCGGCGCTGCTCCATGGACTCCACCACGCCACGGTATTTTTCGTGGATCATTTGGCGGTCGAACTCTTGCATCCGGGCCAGCAAGTCGGCCTGCTCGGCGTCGCTGAAATAGGCCATGCACGGGATGAAGAAATGCCGGTCCTCTTTCTCGATATGCCGGGGGTAGAACTCCACCAGCTTTCCCAGATGCTCCATGAGCTCGTCCAGGGCCCCGGGCTTTTCCAGGAGATAGGCTTCCTTGGCCTTGACCAGACCGGCGGTGGCCTCCCGGGCCCAGGCATGTTCCTGGATCAGTTCGAGCACGATCTGCCGGTGCTCCGGGGCCAAATCTTTTTCCGCCAGGGCCTTGAACAGCAGGTCCTCCTCCTTGCCATGGTGGCAGCGGTCGGCATAGGTGCGGATGAAGTCCACCGCGGTGTCGATGAACACCGGGTCCACAAAGGCAAACTCCGGGTCCACCGCGACATTATCCTTAATCCGCTTGAACTCCCGCGCCATGAGGGTGAGCAGACGTTCGATCAGGCGGTGTTCGATCATCAACGGGCCGATAGGTTGCATAACATCAATCCTTATCATAATGGTGGGCGAGTCCCACCTAAGAGCACAGGCGAGACGCCTGTGCCACTGAATTATAGTTTACACCTTCACCAGCTCATACTCCCGGCTCCCCAGGCCCAGTTTCTCGGCGTATTCCAACTGGAAGGGCCAGTCCACCTGGGGATAAATCTCCTTGAACTTGTCGGAGCCGGGGCTCAGGTTCTCAAGACAGGAGCCGGCCAGGCCGGGGCTCGCCACCACCAGGTCGGCGCAGGCCTGGTCGATGGCCACCGGGTCCCGGGAGGCCACAATGCCGATGTCCGCCACGATGGGCAGGTCGTTGTGGCCGTAGCAGTCGCAGGCCGGTGACACCTGGGTGATGAAGCTGATGAACACGCCCCGGTCGCGCTTGGTCGTCATTACGCCGTGAGCGTATTCCATCATCTTCTTCAAAAAGACCGGGATGGATTCGTTCCACTGGATCTGGATGTTGCCATAGGGGCACACCAGGATGCACTCGGCGCAGCCGACGCACTTTTTGGGGTCAATGACCGCCTTTTCCGTCTCCAGGTTGATGCTGATGGCCTCCTGGGCGCAGTGAGCGATGCAGTCGCCGCAGCCGGTGCACTTCTTCTCCGTCACCTTGGGGGCGATGTTGGAGTGCTGGGACAGCTTGCCCTTGCGGGAGGCGCAGCCCATTCCCAGGTTTTTCAGCGCCCCGCCGAACCCCGAGAGTTCGTGCAGCTTGAAGTGGGTCAGGGTCACCAGGGCTTCGGCCTCCACGATGGACTCGGCCAAAAACACGGACTTAAACTGCTCGCCCTTGATCGGAACCTCCACTTCAGCCTTGCCGGTAAGGCCGTCGGCGATGACCAGGGGCGCCCGCACCACCGCGTAGGCAAAGCCGTTTTCAATGGCGGTGGTGAGATGGCTGACAGACTCGCTTCGGGTTCCCACGTACACGGTGTTGGCGTCGGTAAGGAAAGGCCTCCCCCCCAGGTCCCAAATCCGGTCCACCACCTGGCGCACGTACACCGGCCGGATGAAGGCAGCGTTGCCCTTCTCCCCGAAATGCAGCTTCACCGCCACCAGCGGCCGCTTCTTCTTGCGCTGAATGATGCTTTTAACATCCAGGGCGTCCAACAACCGCTGAAACTTCTTAAAATTGGTCTCCTTAGCGGAGGCCCGGAGGTCCATGAAAAAGACTTGGATAGACATATCAACCTCTTGGTTTCGAGTTTCAAGTTTTGAATTTCGAGAAAAGGAGGCCCTCACTCTTTCCCAATCTCCCGATTGGGAACCAGCAAAATAAAATATTTTACCCTAATTTATTAATTACCTAAATTTACCAACTTTCTCTATCCCAATAGTCCCAGAAAGGTTTACCATCTTTGCCATAAACTTGGAGATATTGTATGGAAGGTAAAATCGTCATATCTTTAAATAAAGGTGTTTTAGTTGGCTCACCATTTAAATCTTTCTTAAATATTATTATTACATCATATTTTTCGCCGGGCTCAAATCTAAATTCATGTTTTTTCAAATCATCTTTATTCCACCAGCCGTCAATATGAAATATTAATATGGTTGGCGAGATAGAATGTGGCTTAAGGATTATATTTTTCCTTATTTCATACGCACCATAATTATTAAAAAAACTATCACCGTATTTCCCCGCTAAGCCAAAACTATATTTTTTAAGATTATTATTGGTATCTATCAATTCAATACTTATATTTGAAATCACTACGTCTTTGCCACCAGAGTTTAGCCATTCTATTGGTAATACAAGATGATCGGAAGGATGCTTATAATAATTTATCCCCCTTACAACAAAATAACCAGAAGGTTTCAGTGGCTCAATTTCCCCTTCCCCATATTTCCATTCATATACAATAATAATAGAAATAATTGCAATAACGACTGATACAAATGATAAAGTCAACGATAGCCATGAAATAACCAAATATAATTTTTTATATTTATCCTTAAGCGAAACAACTCCATTAACAAGCGAGTCGAACCCATCAATCTGTAATTTTTCCTTCATTATCTATTCCTCAATGGGTTTATAGCCCATGATCAGTGCCTTTCTGTTTTCTGATTATTACCTTCCACCTTGCTACCAGCACTAGTAATATCCGAATCACCCTTCAGCTTTATGCTCCAGCCATTGAGGGGGCAGTTGCGGCTTCGGAAGAGGCTTACAACTCAGAGTTTCCCCCTCTCCCCCAATGGGGGAGAGGGTTGGGGTGAGGGGGAATTCTGCTTGCCATTCGCTAAGATCGCGAAAATCGCCGTCAAAACCGCCTCAGTCTCTTACAAAACCTCATTATTCCAAAATCTTAAGACCCGATACCCCATCTTATTCAAGTATGCCGAACGCTGGAGGTCCAGGGCCTCGTTTTCGGCATGTTGCCCGCCGTCAACTTCAATGACCACGTTTTTCTCTACGCAGATAAAATCTACTATAAAAGACCCCACTGGATATTGCCGCCGGAATTTCCAGCCGCCAAGCTCTCGATTGCGCAGATGCCGCCAAAGCAGCCTTTCGGCATCGGTCATGCGCTGCCGTAGGCCCTTGGCGAGCTGCCTGGTCACTTACGCCACCCCTCACCCCAGCCCTCTCCCCTCCCAGGGGAGAGGGGAAAAAGCCGAAACCTTTCGCCAAGTTATAGACTTTCCTCCCAGACTACCTTTTCCCCCACGATAGCTGTAGAGCGCGTCTTACGCGCCATTAACGTAGCTTCAACCGGAATAGGTGGTGCGTAGGACGCACCCTACGAAAAACTGTGCGGACCAGAAAGATCAGCGGGCAATGCCCGCCCTACGCTTCTGCTCACTGCTCACTATCCCTCCCACACCACCTTGCCCCCGACGATAGTCATAACGGCGCGGCCTTTCAAGGTCCAGCCGTTAAAGGGGCAGTTGCGGCTTTTGCTGGCGAAGGTGTTGGCGTCCACGGTCCATTCCCGGTTCGGGTCCATGAGGGTGACATCGGCCGGGGAGCCCACCGCCAGGGTGCCGCCGGGCAGGCCCAGGATGCGGGCCGGGTTCGTGCTCATGGCGGCCACCAACTGGCTGAGGCTGAGGACCCCGTCGTGCACCAGCTTCAGGCTCAGGCCCAGGGAGGTTTCCAGGCCGATGAGCCCGAAGGCCGCGGCCTCGAACTCCAAATCTTTTTCCAGGGAGGTGTGGGGGGCGTGGTCGCAGGCAATGGCGTCCAGCGTGCCGTCCGCCAGTCCCTCTTTGATGGCCACAACGTCGGCCGCGGTCCGAAGCGGCGGGTTGACCTTAGCAAAGGTGTCGTAGCCCCTGACCGCCTCTTCCGTCAGGGAAAAGTAGTGGGGCGCGGTCTCGGCGGTGACGGTGAGGCCCGCGGCCTTGGCGGTGCGGATCAGGGCCACGCTGCCGAAGGCGCTGACGTGGGCGATGTGGAGGCGGCCGCCGGTGAGTTGGAGCAGGGCCAGGTCCCGGAAGATCATGGACTCTTCGGCCGCGGCCGGGATGCCCCTTAAACCCAGTTCTAAGGACACGCGGCCCTCGTGCATTACCCCGTTGGCCCTCAGGTCCAGGTCTTCTTCGTGGGCGATGAGGGGGACATCGAAGGTCCGGGCATACTCCAGGGCCCGGCGCATGAGCATGGGGTTCATCACCGGATGGCCGTCGTCGGAGAAGGCCACCACCCCGGCGGCCTTCTGGTCGCCGTATTCGCTCAGGGTCTGGCCCAACGAGCCCATGGAGATGGCCCCCACCGGGTAGACCCGGGCGAGTCCCGCAACCTGGGCCGCCTCGCGGATGAAGCGGGTGACGGCGCTATTGTCGTTCACCGGGCGGGTGTTGGGCATGGCGGCCACCGCGGTGAAACCGCCGGCCGCCGCGGCCTGGGTCCCCGTCAAGATGGTCTCCTTGTACTCTTCCCCCGGCTCCCTCAGGTGGACATGCATGTCGATGAGCCCGGGGGTTACCACCAGGTTGCGGGCCTCAATCACCCGGCGCCCCTCGGCGGGGATGCTTCCGGCGGGCTCTAAAGCAACGATCTCGCCACCTTCGATCAACAGATCCCGGGGGGCTGCAAGAGCCTGGGCAGGATCAACCACCAAACCGTTTTGTATGAGTAAGCTCACGCCTTTTCTCCTCCAATCAAGAGGTAGAGCATGGCCATGCGCACCGCCACGCCGTTGGTCACCTGTTCCAGGATGACGGAATGGGGGCCGTCGGCCACCTCGGGAGAAATCTCCACTCCCCGGTTGAGGGGGCCGGGATGCATGATAATCACGTCCGGTTGGGCCAGCTTCAGGTGGCGGGGGGCCAACCCGAAGAAGCGGCTGTACTCCCTCAACGTGGAGAGAAACATCTGCCCCATGCGCTCCAGTTGCAGCCGGAGCATCATAATGACGTCGGCGCCGGCCACCGCCTCCTCCAGGGAGTACGTGACCCTGGCCCCCAAGGATTCAAGGTGCGGCGGCAGCATGGTGGCCGGACCCGCCACCGTGACCTCGGAGCCCATCTTAAGAAAGGCCTGGATGTCGGAGCGGGCCACCCGGGAGTGGGCAATGTCGCCGATGATGGCGACTTTCAAGCCATCCAGGCGCCCCTTGGCTTCCTGGACGGTGAGGAGGTCCAGGAGGGCCTGGGTGGGGTGCTCGTGGAGGCCGTCGCCGGCGTTGATGACCCCGCATTTGAGACGCCGGGCCAGGTAATGGGGGGCGCCGCTGGCGGGATGGCGTATCACCAGCAGATCCGGCTGCATGGCCTCCAGATTGTGGGCAGTGTCCATCAGGGTCTCGCCCTTGACGGCGCTGGAGGCCGCCACCGTCAGATTGAGGGTGTCGGCGCTGAGGCGCTTGGCCGCGATCTCGAAGGACATGCGGGTTCGGGTACTGGGCTCGTAGAACACCGTCACCACGGTTTTACCCCTGAGGGTGGGCACCTTCTTGATGGGACGGGCCGAGATCTCTTTCAAGGACGCGGCTGTGGCCAGGATGTGGCGAATCTCATCCGGGGTCAGTTCCGCGATGCCCAACAGGTCCTTCCGCCGAAATTCCATATAAAAACCTTTCTCGCTTGAGGGAGGAGGTTAAGGGGACCAAGCCCTGAGCCGCACTCCTCTATGTTGAGGGCTCAACCTGCGCCTGTCAACTCCGGCGGCCATCATCGGCGGCCCCAAAACCCAGGCTACCGTGATGGCCGCCTGGACCGGGGGCAGGTCCCCGGCGGCCAAACTGGGCCACCGCAGGGTACCCATCGGTTCGCCGTCAGGCCCCCCGGCTGTGGCAAAAAAAAAACCTCCTTGGTCTGAAAGGAGGCCCAACGCAGGGTGTGCGGTAACTTTGACTCATAGCGACAGCCTTTTTAGCATCCATATTCTTCTACCATTACCGGCGTCTAAATTCAAGAAGATTTTCCGGCAATTTCTCCCGGCAGGGTAAGTTGACAGTAAGATGATCAATGCCTATAGGTAAATAAGGCGACGGCCAAGAATATGACCGGTGATGAAAATCAATGTACGGCCTGGTCTCCAGGCTCCGGCCCCATACCGGCCGGGGCCAGCAACCACAGTTGCACCAGTAAACCAGGTTAAGGAGGAACGACCCATGCCGAATGACCTCAGGGAATGGCGGCCGTTTCGGGAAGTAACTCGCCTCAGGCGCGAAATGGATCGTCTCTGGGATGATTATTTCGGGCCCGGCAGGCGGGGGCTCCAACCCCTGCAAGCGGAATTCGCCCCGGCGGTGGACGTCAAGGAGTCGGCCGAAGCGGTGGTGGTGAAAGCCGAAGTTCCCGGGATTGATGCCCAGGACATCAATATTTCCGTCACCGGTGATGTGCTTACCATCAAGGGCGAAAAGAAGTCCGAACGGGAAGAAAAAGAGGCGAACTATCACCTGGTGGAGCGCAACTACGGCTCCTTCTCCCGCGCCCTCAAACTGCCCGCGGCGGTGGACCTGGATAAAATCGAAGCCAAATATGATAAGGGGGTGTTGACCGTCACCTGCCCCAAAAAAGAGGAAGTCAAACCCAAGGCCATCGAGATCAAGACGGCCTAACAGTTCCCCCCTGCCTGTCGCCCCGGCCTCAAGGGGGCAGCAGGGGGGACTTGTTTTCCCGCGGTTTTGGGTTTATGATGCCTATCTACTCAGGCAGGTGTGCATAGGCCTTGCCCTACCCATAAAACCTGAGAAGCCGCGGGCTGGTTATCATGGAGCCCGTTACGTATTCTTTATTAATTAACCGAACCTTGAACTTTGAACCTTGAACTTGTCTAAACAGTCATACCTCGCATTTCAACTTCTTAGCTAAAGGAAGCCATTATGAGCACCGAACTGGAAGCCATTATCAAAAGCGCCATCACCCAGGAAGAGATGTCCCATGGTTTTTACAAGCGCCTGGCCGGCCTGGTAAGCCATCCGGAAACCAAAGATACCCTGGAATACCTGGCCAAGGAAGAGCTGGAGCACAAGGCCTTTCTCCAGAGCTGTTTTACGCCCCACGGATGCACGCTGGTGGGGGAAGCCCAGAACGTCCACCTGGCGGAAATGCTGGAATCCCCGGCCATAAGCGGTGACCTCTCCCCCAAGGAGGCCCTGGTCATCGCCGCCAAGCGGGAGGAGGGGGCCTACCGCTTTTATCAGGCCCTGGCCGCACTCCAGCCCCCGGGGGAGGTCCAGGCTTTCCTCAACAAGATGGCCAAGGTAGAACTCCAACACAAGGAAAAAGTGGAGTACCTCTACGATAACGCCGCCTTCCCCGAAGTGTGGTAGGAGAAGCCCATGGCCAAACGCGGGGTTCTTCTGGCCCTGGAAGGGGTTGACGGCTGCGGCAAATCCACCCAGGCGGAGCTTTTGGCCTCTGCCCTGAAGGCGCAGGGCTTGGAAGTTGTCCTTACCTGTGAGCCCACGGATAGCCCCCTGGGGCGGCAGATCCGGGAATATTTTCAGGGCCCCGAGCGGTATCTCAGCCCTAAAGAGGAGTTGAACCTCTTCATGGCCGACCGCCGGGAACACGTGGCCGAGGTCATCGAACCGGCCCTGGCTGAGGGCAAGATCGTCATCACCGACCGTTACTACTACTCCTCGGTGGCCTACCAGGGGGCACTGGGGCTGGACCCGGACCGGATTCTGGCCCAAAACGAGATTCTGTCGGTGCGCCCGGATCTGGCGGTCATTCTTACCCTGCCGGTGGCCCAGGCGTTGGCT
>JAUSOZ010000198.1 GCA_030655955.1 Deltaproteobacteria bacterium | reverse complement strand
TCACCTACCGACCCCTTGGTCCCATTTCTTGCAACATAACTGGCAGGCCAGGAGGGATACGAACCAACAACATCCGGTTTTGGAGACCGGCGCTCTAACCGTTGGAGCTACTGGCCTGTTTTCTCCCTCTACTTGCTCTCTCGATGCAGAGTGTGGGCCCGACAAAATGCACAGAACTTCTTAAAGGCAAGCCGGTCCGTCGTCCGCCGTTTGTTCTTGGTGGTCGTGTAGTTGCGCCGCTTGCACTCGGTACAGGCTAAGGTAACGATGTCTCTCATAGGTTATTCCAAATTTTCTCACGGTAGCACAGGCTTTCGAGCCTGTGGTCCTTATAAAAACTATTCCACAATCTCGCTCACCACGCCGGCGCCCACGGTGCGGCCGCCTTCCCGGATGGCGAAACGGAGTTCTTTCTCCAGGGCCACCGGGGTGATCAAGGTCACTTCCATGGCCACGTTGTCACCGGGCATCACCATCTCGACGCCTTCGGGCAGCGTCGCCACCCCCGTGACATCCGTGGTGCGCAGGTAAAACTGCGGCCGGTAGCCGGTGAAGAACGGCGTGTGACGCCCGCCCTCTTCCTTGTTCAACACGTACACCTCGGCCTTGAATTTGGTGTGGGGCTTGATGGAACCGGGCTTGGCCACCACCTGGCCACGCTCCACTTCGTCCTTCTTGATGCCCCGGAGCAACAGCCCGACGTTGTCCCCGGCCTGGCCGTAGTCCAACGTCTTCCGGAACATCTCCACCCCGGTGCACACCGTCTTCTGGGTGGGGGAAAAGCCGACGATCTCCACTTCCTCGCCCACCTTGACCTGGCCCCGCTCGCAACGGCCCGTGACCACCGTGCCCCGGCCCGAAATCGTGAACACGTCCTCGATGGGCATCAGGAAAGGCTTGTCCACGTCCCGCATCGGCAAAGGAATGTAGGTATCCAGGGCGGCCATCAACTCGAAAATCGGCTTGGCTTCCTCGGAGTTAACATCGTCGGACTCCAGCGCCTTCAAGGCGCTGCCCCGGATAATGGGAATGTCGTCCCCGGGAAAATCGTACTTGGACAGCAGCTCCCGCAGCTCCAGTTCCACCAGCTCGATGAGTTCCGGGTCGTCCACCAGGTCGACCTTGTTCAGGAAGACCACCATGAAGGGCACGCCCACCTGCCGGGCTAACAAGATGTGCTCCCGGGTCTGGGGCATGGGGCCGTCGTCGGCGCCCACCACCAGAATCGCCCCGTCCATCTGGGCCGCCCCGGTGATCATGTTCTTGATATAGTCGGCATGGCCCGGGCAGTCCACGTGGGCGTAGTGCCGATTGGCGGTCTCGTACTCCACGTGGGCCAGGGCAATGGTGATGCCCCGCTCTTTTTCTTCCGGCGCCTTGTCGATCTGGTCAAAGGGAACGTAGGACGCCCACCCCTTCTTGGCCAAATGCTTGGTGATGGCCGCGGTCAAGGTCGTCTTGCCATGATCGATATGACCAATCGTCCCAACATTCACGTGCGGCTTCTTGCGCTCAAACTTCTTCTTGGCCATCTCTTCTCTCCAGCATAGGGTTACCCCCGGAGCCCGGCCTCCGGGCAACGGGGTTGTGGTTCAGTATTTGTAGCCCCAGCCTCTCAGGCTGAACGATTACTTATTTCATTGCCGGTTTAAACTTTTTTCCCAAAACCTAAAACCCGTATTAATGGAGCCCACAACCGGGATCGAACCGGTGAACCTCATCCTTACCAAGGATGCGCTCTACCAACTGAGCTATGTGGGCTCAAGTGGAGCGGGAAACGGGACTCGAACCCGCAACCCTCAGCTTGGAAGGCTGACGCTCTGGCCATTGAGCTATTCCCGCAACCTGAAGGAGTGATGGTGGAGAGGGGAGGATTCGAACCTCCGTAGGCTGCGCCAACGGGTTTACAGCCCGTCCCCTTTGGCCACTCGGGTACCTCTCCGGTATGAAAAATTACGCCTCCCTGGAGCTGGCGATGGGACTCGAACCCGCAACCCCCTGATTACAAATCAGGCGCTCTACCATTGAGCTACGCCAGCGTCGCGCCCCGTATGCCTAGGCCAAAACTGCCCACATTTTAACTTTATAAGTGTATGAGGCCGCGAAGAGATTGTCAATGTTTTTTCTGAAATATTCGCCTCGGAGCCCCCCGGCTCCCCAGGTTTTCCCGGCTGCCCCGCTGCCCGCCGCTGCGGCCTTAAAGGAATTAATTATTATATGATAATCATCTCGCCAGTCAAGCCCTTTAGAGGCACCGGCTTCCAGACTGGGCTGAAGCATGAGGGAAAACCGCCGCCCGTAGCGCTTATCGGCCCCTGTCGGCCAATGACCGTTTCTTTCCGAGTCGATTTTTGCCGGGAGTTGGCGGCCAAGAGAAATTTTTCAGCTATGTCCCCTGCCGGGTTCGAGGCCTAAGACCTGAGTTTTTGCCTGGCCTGGATTTATTCAGCCCTCTGCAGAAGCACCGCCATGGCCTGATGATAGCCCCGCGGCACTTTGAGATTGGACACCCGGCAGTACCTCTGCGTGGTTTTGATCCGGGTATGCCCCGGGAGATCCTCAAACCATTTTCTGCGGTGGCCAAGGCTGCGCATAATCTCGGCTTAACTTACTAATAGTTAAGTTAATTCTAGATTTGGGACAAAATCGTCCGGATTAATGACCTGCCGGGGGGCGAGTTTTGCCAGAACACCGATCACCTGCCACTGGCCAGGCTCATATTGTCAGGCCAATTCGATTTTCGCCCATCCTGCCCGGTAGACGCAATTAACCTTAAGCTGCAAACGACCGCCCCCACATCGTCATTTCGTTGCGGGAATTCTGGCGGCAACGTCTAGTCGTCGTCCCAGAAAACCTGGCTAACTGTGAACCTCAAGCCAAGGAGCGAGCCATGCGAGCCAAACTGAATCGTTTAGTCCCCTTACTGGGAATCTGCATCTTGTGGTGGGGAGTGGGTTCCGCCTGGGGCGCCCCCATCCAATACAAACAGACCATGACCAAGATCCTGGATGAGACCCAGTTCTGGGGCTGGCCTGATGAGCATGAGACTGATGGCAGATCTTTCACCCTGCTGACCAGTAGCTTGAACGGCTCCAAGATCGGATTCAAGGTCGTGGTATCGGGCTACGATGCGCACACTTTCGTGGCCAACTCCGACGGCAGTGGGATAGAGGAGCTTACCGACAATTTCCCGGCTACCATCGACCCTGTCACCGCAGCTTATTATAAATTGGACGCTACGGGCACCAGGTTGTTTTTCAAGCGCCCCACCTTTGGCACCTCCTTCAATTTCTACTACTTCGATCTTGCCGCCAATAACTGCAAATTGGCGGTGCTTCCCAAGTCCGGGGAAACCTATGCCATTTTCCGCCCTGATTTCCGCAAGCCATTCAGCCTGACCACCATCGGCAGCCAGGTCGCCTTGTTTTTCAAACATGACGATGGTTACGACGGTGTGAGGAATAACCGGGGCATATACACTGCCATGTTGGATGAACAGGCCACCAAGGTCATGGATATCGACCAACTGCCGGGCGCACAGGACATGAATCTTTTAGACTTCCTGGGGAGCGCCGCCCAGGCCAACCAGATTCTCTTTACCTGGAACCAGGATTACGACCACCCACCCGCCGATGCCATGTGGAAAGTCACCGGCCCCACCCGGGTACCCAATGAAGTCCACACCTATGTCTGGCCTAAGCAGGACTTGTATGGGCAAATAGTCAGCGCCGACGGCGCCAAGGCCCTCTATTATTCCGCCAACCCCAGACAACTGTACCTGGTGGACCTGGCCTCGGGAGCCAAGACCTTTATCAACGAGACCGCCGACCTGAACGGTTACCTCGCCCCGGCGCTTTCGCCTTCCGGGAACTACGCCTTCTTCTCCACCCTCGGCCATAAGTACACCCGCCATAACCTGGCCACGGGCGAGCAGCGGGATACCTGGGCCTATTGGTTCCCGGAATCATCCGCGGTCGGCTCGGATTCCGGGGTGAGCGACATCACCGCGGATGACCGTTATTATTTCATGGCCAGTAAAATACCCGAAGGAGATCTCGCCAGGATCCACCGCGTTGACCTGGCCCCCACCGACTTCGGCCAGACCCCCAACATCAGCGCCATTAACTTCAGCGCTCCCCGGCTGGTCAATGACGGCACCACCAGGATCACGGTGACAGCCACCGTCAGCGACACCCAGGGGTTGCCGACCATCGACCGGGTGCGCTTGCAATACCTGGTGGACGGCCTGGAGAAGCCGGTCTGGCTGGTGGGCGACCCGGTATATTATGATTTTGTCATGTACGACGACGGCACCCACGGCGGCGACCTGGTGGCCGGCGACGGCATTTACACCAACAACACCATCCGGACGAAACCGAACAGCAATTTTTATGAGAAATATCCCCTGCCCCGGAACGTCGGAATCCGCATCGTCGCCCGAGACCTGGACCGGAACTATGTCATGGCCGATACCGTGCTCACGGTGGCTAAGACTGCAGGCTATAACCCCGTCCCGGCGCTGCTGTTATTGTTAAATTAAGCCCCTGGATAAGCAGGGCCAGCAATGGCCCTGCTTTAGCGGATGGGTAATTTATTCAAATAAGTGCAGCGGCAGGTATAAACGCCACAGTGGCGGTACCTGCTCTCTATGACGCCGTTCCACCAGCCATCAAAAGTCATTGATATCGTTACCATAGCTTAATTGCCGACCCTGCCGGCTGCCTGGCCGTCTTGCTGCAGGCTTGCCCCCACCAGGAACCCTTGGCGTTATGCCGACCATACCTTCAGCTATTGGGCATTTTTGAGATCGGATATGGCCGGATATGCAGGCATCGAGCCACACTTCCCCTTGTTGATCGAGAGGGCATGCATGGACGATTCTGCTAGGTCGCCGGGGTGAGATTGCTGCTCTACGTGTATAAAAGCCACGATTGCAACCGAGGCGGATGGGCTCATCATCGATTTTTGGCTGCCTACCCCTTGACATTACACTCACTTGGTGTGTATTATAATAGATTGAATAATGTTTGATTGGAACCTGACCAACCGGTACCACCGAAAAAGCCTACCCAAGACCTTGTCGCTGGCAATCCGAAGTCCGTCATAAGGCAGAATATGGGGGGAGCACGGCGCCTTGTCCTCAGGCACCTCAAGAGGGCTGCTGCTAAGCTGACCCCGAATATTCCTGGGATGTCTTGGGATCTGCTTTCACTGAACATACACGGGCGTCATTCCTTACCCCGGAAACGATGTCCTATTAAATACATTGAGGATCACCACTACTGTATCAGGATAAAAGCAATATTATTGTAAGCCTCTGAATACACGAGGATTTTTTACCTGAGCTGAGAAACAAAAGGAGTTTATGGAATTTAACACATTTGATTTACACCCCAAGGTCGCGGACGGCGTTACCGCGGCGCGCTATATAACGCCAACACCCATACAGGAACAGGCAATCCCGCTGGTCATGCAAGGGCACGACATCGTGGGCCTGGCCCATACCGGCACCGGCAAGACCGCGGCCTTTGTGCTGCCGATCCTGCATCGCCTGATGACAGGCGGGCGCAAGCACGTCAGGGCTCTGGTTCTGGCCCCGACTCGCGAACTGGCCGAGCAGACCCACGAGGCCATTGGCACACTGGGAAGCCGGACCGGACTCAAGAGCGTTACGGTTTATGGCGGAGTTGGTTTCAATCCTCAGGTGGATAAGCTGAAACGCTCCGAGATTGTCGTTGCCTGTCCCGGCCGCCTGCTTGACCACATCAATCAAGGCACCGTCGACCTGTCGCATCTGGAAGTACTCGTACTGGACGAGGCCGACCGGATGTTCGACATGGGTTTTCTGCCCGACATCAGAAAGATCATCAAGCGCGTACCGGCAAAGCGCCAGACGCTTTTGTTCTCGGCAACCATGCCGGATGATATTCTGCGCCTGGCCCACGAAGTGCTGAAAGAACCGCTGACGGTGCGGGTTAATACCACCGGACCGGTAAGCAGCGTGTCTCATATGCTCTATCCGGTCGGTCAGCACCTCAAAACCCCGCTGCTTCTCGAACTGTTGCGCCATACCGACACCGAGTCGGTTCTGATCTTTACGCGCACCAAACACCGGGCCAAGCGTCTGGGGGAACAGCTGGGGAAGGCCGGCTATCAGGCCGCCTCGCTGCAGGGTAATCTCTCGCAGTCGAAGCGACTGGCCGTGATGGCCGGGTTCCGCAACGGCACCTTCCAGATCCTGGTGGCGACTGACGTTGCAGCCCGCGGCATCGACGTAACCCAGATTTCCCACGTGATCAATTATGACATGCCGGATACTGCCGATGCCTATACGCACCGGATCGGACGTACTGGCCGCAATGCCAAGACCGGTGATGCCTTCACGTTTATTACCTCTGACGATGAGGATATGGTGCGCAGCATCGAGCGTGTCCTGCACGCCAAGGTAAAACGTTGCACCCTGGACGGTTTTGATTATAAAAAAGCGGCGCCGTCGCGCGATACCGAGTTTGCACGTCCGCCGCGCCCACCTCAGCGCCGCAGCGAAAAGAAAAAAACCGCATCATGTAAAGCGCATTATGAAGGTGCACAGTTTGCCGGGCACAGGTAAAGGTTAAATCAGACAGATAGGGGTACCGCCTGATACCCAAAAGCAATCAAAAGGCGATTTTTTGTCATCCTGAGCGCAGTGAAGAATCTCTCTTTTGGAGCCGCTGAGATTCTTCACTCCACTGCGCTTCGTTCAGAATGACTGCATATTAAATTTCTTTTGACTGAAACTTTATATAATATCCCAATCATCGCTTAATTGCCGACCCTGCCGGCCGGGTAAATTTTGGGCCTCGACATCAGATTTCCTCTGAGCTCGATGTGAGGGCGGTCAATTCAAGTCCCGGTGGTTGCGGCTTTTCGTCTTTTCGCCTTAAAACTTCTCCCCTTTTTTCCCGTCATTCTTTCTGCCCGTTCTAACCTCCCGGCCCCTCCCCTGCTACCCTGCTTGAGTGGCACGGGCGTCTCGCCGGTGCCCCGGGATGATTATTCATTGATGATATATTGGGGCTCGGTGGGGGCCGACCTGGGGGTCCATTCTGCTTCAAAAGCGGTCCCCGGGCGATTTCATGCGGGTATCAAGGGGGTTGACCCTGGAAGGTCACCGGTTGTAAGCGGGACCGAGGCGACACCCGTCCCGCTGCCAACCGCGGCGCCGGCGTGGTTTCATTTGACAAAAGCTGCACCGCGGTGGCATATTTCAGGACAAAGGAGCCGATTATGGACCCCAAGCGTGCCTCTCTCCTGGGCCAATAGGCCCAAGTGGACGACCTGCTGCACCACCCTGATTGTAACTAATTAAAAGTGGAGGTTACACAAACATGATTCCAAGATGGTTTAATTGTGACCAATGTTTTTATTTCAAACATGACACGGTTGACAGTGAAGATGGTCGTTGTTATTATAATACAATCGCAGAAGAAGTTATTACCACACATTTTTGTTCTAATTGGACGTGCGCTCGTTGTTGGAAGCAAGGTATTTCTGCAATCAATCATCAAATATGTGAATCTGTATCTTTTGATAAAGAGCAACTGACTAAACGAACCTGGGATGGCACAGAAAGGAGGACAGGTCCTGACCGCAGGTCTGAACCAGATAAGGAAACACCATAAATTGACTTTTGTTTCTGGTTCCCAAGCTCCCGCTTGGGAACCCTATTGCAGGCAAAGCTCCTGCTTTGCGAGAGAATCATCTATTTATGGCGCCATGCGCCCCAAGCAAGAGCTTGGGCAAGAGGGAAAGGCGGGATGCGCTGCGCTTTCCCGCCCTACAGTTACTTTGCACCCCCAATCTTCTCCCCTTTTCCTCCGTCAAGCTTTCCCGCTGCCAACTGCCTCACCGGCGTGGTTTCATTTGACAAAAGCCGCACCGCGGTGGCATATTTCAGGGCAAAGGAGCCGATCATGGACCCCAAACACGCCTCTCTGCTGCGGCAGCTTCCCCAGGTGGACGACCTGCTGCGCCACCCTGAACTGGCCCCGGCCGTCGAACCGCTGCCCCGGTTGCTGGCCGCATCGGTTGTGCGCCGGGTCCTGGCGGCCGCGCGCCAGGCCATCAACGCCGAGCCCCCGGCGGACCTGCCCCCCAGCCTGGATGAACCGGCCCTGCTGCAAGACTTACGAGAGGCCCTCCTGGCCGCGGCCAGGCCCAGGCTCCGCCGGGTGGTCAACGCCACCGGGGTGGTCATTCACACCAACCTGGGGCGCTCGCCCCTGGGAGAGGCCGCCCTGGCCCAAATCCAGGCAGTGGCGGCCCATTACAGCACCCTGGAATACGACCTGGCCCGGGGGACGCGGGGCTCCCGCCATGACCATCTGGAAGGGGTGGTTAAGGAGTTGACCGGGGCCGAGGGGGTCCTGGTGGTCAACAACAATGCCGCCGCCGTGCTCCTGGCCCTCAACACCCTGGCGGCGGACAAAGAAGTGGTCATTTCCCGGGGCCAGCTGGTGGAGATCGGCGGCTCCTTCCGCCTGCCCGAGATCATGGCGGCCAGCGGCGCCATCCTCCGGGAAGTGGGCACCACCAACAAGACCTACCTCAAGGACTTTGAGACGGCCATCACCTCCGAGACCGCCGTCCTTCTCAAGGTCCACCCCAGCAACTTCCGCATCA
>JAUSOZ010000187.1 GCA_030655955.1 Deltaproteobacteria bacterium | reverse complement strand
GCTATTTATCTTCGCCCCCTTTATGGCCCACTACGTCCAGCCATTAATGGGCCAGACGCTGGGATTTCTCCCCCTGTTTCAAGGTCCGCCCATGGGAATCGGCATGCTCACCGCCGGGATCATCCTGGCCTTCATGGTGCTGCCCTTCATCAGCGCCATCACCCGGGATGTGTTTCAATTGGTGCCTCCGGTCGTCAAGGAATCGGCCTTCGGCATGGGGGCTACCACCTGGGAGGTAACCTATAAGGTGACCATCCCCTACGGCCTGGTGGGCATCATCGGCGCGGTGTTCATGGGTTTAGGCAGAGCCCTGGGTGAGACCATGGCAGTCACCTTTGTCATCGGCAACGCCCACCGCCTTTCTGCTTCCCTCTTTGCCCCCGGCAACACCATCGCCTCCACCCTGGCCAATGAATTCAGTGAAGCCACCGAACCGCTCTACGTCGGTTCTTTGGTGGCCTTGGGGTTGGTGCTCTATATCATCACCTATCTGGTGCAGGTGGTTTCCCAGATGATGCTGCGCCGTATGTACCGCGCCTGGAGTGTGGGGTTATGAAACTAAGGCCGCCTACCGGACGCCGCCTCACCAACCTGGCGGTGAGTATTTGGGCCGGGGCTGCGGCGCTCCTGGGAATCTTGATCCTGTTTTGGATCCTTTACGTGGTTTTGGCCCGGGGCCTGGGAGCCCTCAATCTGGCGTTTTTCACCCAGTTGCCCACCCCGCCGGGGATCATGGGCGGCGGGCTGGCCAATGCCATCGTCGGCACCCTGGCGCTCACCGCGGTGGCCACGGTAATTGCCGTTCCCGTGGGGCTGATGGCCGGAATTTATCTGGCCGAATTCAGCGACGACTCCAAAGTGGGTGACTACAGCCGCTTTTCCGCCAACGTCCTCATGGGCATGCCTTCCATCATCGTGGGGATCTTTGCCTATACCCTGGTGGTGGTGCCCCTGGGCCACTTTTCCGGTTATGCCGGGGCCCTGGCCCTGGCCATCCTGATGCTGCCGGTGATTACCCGCACCACCGAAGACATGCTGCGGCTGGTGCCCAATACCTTGCGGGAATCGGCCCTGGCTTTAGGGGCGCCGCGGTGGAAAGTCACCCTGGCCATTGTGTTCCGGGCTGCCAAAAGCGGGCTCATCACCGGCATCCTCCTGGCCGTGGCCCGGGTGAGTGGGGAGACTGCGCCGTTGCTGTTTACCGCCCTCAACAGCCCCTACTGGTTCGGCTCCTTGAATGAGCCCACTCCCAACCTCACCGTGACGATTTACAATTACGCCATGTCGCCTTATCCGGACTGGCAGCAGAAGGCCTGGGGGGCCTCGCTGCTGATTACTTTTGGAGTCCTCATCTTAACGGTCTCGGCACGCTTTTTGTTGCGGGAGAAAAAAGTTTGAATAAACGGAGATCCTGACCATGTCATCCCATAATCTCACGCTCCCCCTTATTGGGCGGTTGACCCCATTCAGACGTAAGTCGAATCTTGCTCCCCGCGAGGTGGTGCGCCCCCAACTCCAGGGCAAGCCGGCTACTCCCATACAGGTAGTTGAAAAACTCCCGGTAGCAGCCAGTCAAGACGAGACCGGCATAGAATCCGAGGCGCTTCTGGCGCGTCTGGGTTTGACCAGTAAAGTTGCCACCCGTCAGCTCAATTTTTTCTATGGCGACAACCAGGCCTTATTCGACAACAACCTGGATATCGCCGAGCACCGGGTGACCGCCATCATCGGCCCTTCCGGTTGCGGCAAATCCACCCATCTGCGGATTTACAACCGGATTTATCAACTCTACCGCGACCAGCGGGCCACCGGGGAAGTCTTGTTGGATGGCGTCAATATCATCGAGCCCCACTATGACATCATGGAACTGCGGCGCAAGATCGGCATGATCTTCCAGAAGCCCACCCCCTTTCCCATGAGCGTCTTCGATAATGTGGCCTACGGCCTGAAGCTGCATTATTCCATGAAAAAAGGCGAAATGGCGGATCGCGTGGAGGAAGCCCTGAGCCGGGCCGCCTTGTGGGACGAAGTGAAAGATTTCCTGCACCGCCCGGGTACGGCGCTTTCCGGGGGGCAGCAGCAGCGGTTGTGCATCGCCCGGGCCCTGGCGGTGGAGCCGGAAGTCTTGCTCATGGACGAACCCACCTCCGCTATCGACCCCATCGCCACCGCCAAGATCGAGGAACTGATCAACCGGCTCAAAGCCAGCTATTCCATCGTCATTGTCACCCACAACATGCAGCAGGCCGCCCGGATCTCCGATTTCACCGCCTTCTTCTTTCAGGGACATATCATCGAGTTTGGCGAAACCCAGCAAATCTTTACCAACCCCTCGCAAAAAAAGACGGAAGAGTACATCACCGGCCGGTTCGGATGATGATCCGCTGGTTGGGTCGGTGAGCGAAAATTACTCTTATCCCTCCCCGCTTAAGGGCAATGCTGTTCACTTAAGCTTTGGCGTATTTCGATAGGTCGCTGGGGCGAGGAGGCCCCCTTACGCCCGCGTCCACCCCAGCCCTGGCTTGGCTTCTCCTGAAGCGCCGCCATCCCACCCAGGCTAGCAGGCCGGGACCCAGCAAGATCATGGAAGCTGGCGTCGGCACCTGGCCCCCTAAACCATCGTTAGCGCAACTTGACAAGCACTCCGGAGGTTCTTAATTTTTACTTAATGGCCTAACTCAATAGGACATTTACCTAATTTAAACTTGGAGGAAATTATGAGACGATTTACCATGGCAACTCTCGTAGTAGTGTTACTCGCTTTTTCCGGAATGGCGCTGGCGCAAACGCCTGGCGCCGGACAAGGCAAAATGGGCCAAGGTATGATGATGCAGGGGCAAATGCCCCAAATGATGGAACAGATGGGCCAAGGCAAGATGAGCCCCGAAGACCAAAAGAAAATGGCTGACATGATGAAATCATGCCCCATGACGAAGATGATGGAACAGATGAGCGAAGGCAAGATGAGCCCTGAAGACCAAAAGAAAATGGCCGACATGATGAAATCATGCCCCATGATGAAGATGAAAGAACAGATGAGCCAAGGCAAGATGAGCCCCGAAGACCAAAAGAAAATGGCTGACATGATGAAATCATGCCCCATGATGAAGATGATGGAGCAGCAGGAAAAACCAGAACATCCTAAAAAGTAAGCTAATAAACCAGGCGGATATTGGCAAGGAGAGCAGCATACCAGTCTCCGCCGGAGTCGACCCTTTAAATCCATAACCGGTTAACCTAATCATGCGGATAAAATTAAGATTAATCCGCAATGGTACGAAGGACATTGACGAAAAATCGGCGGGCGCGCTGGCCGCTGGCGGACTGGGCTGGGGCTTGTGCGGCCGCTGGAACATTTACGCCCCGGCGGCTGTTCTGGGGCTGGCTTATGCGGCGCTGGCCGCCGGGCGCTGGTCGTAAGCGGGGCGCATGCCCGTGGTGTCCATGCTTGGCGCGGGCCTGTGGCCTCTACTCCAAATGACGCTGCTGCCTCCGCTCACATTCTGGTTTGCCCGGTGGTGGGTCAGTCGCAGCGTAACCAAAGGCTCTTTATGATGAACCAAACTGGCGGATGGATGGGTGGATGGGCGGGCGGAGGGATGTGGGTCTGGACGGTGGTCGGCATCCTGGCGGTAGTCCTGCTAGTCGTCGTTATCAGCAAGCAGTCCAAAAAATAATTCAGCGCTCGTCGCGGCAACGAAGTGAACTGTTAACCAAGCAAGGAGCATGACCATGAAAGAATCGAAATCCGTGACCAAAGACCCCATCTGCGGAATGACCGTGGACGAAGCAACCGCTCTCCACGTCGAACGCGATGGAACGACGTTCTACTTTTGCAGCGACAACTGTCGCCAAAAGTTCCTGTCAGCGCCGGCGAAGGGGAAACCCGGGGGAAAGTCTTGCTGCTCCTCTTAGTCTCCTCTTGCCGCGCCTGAGCACGGCAACCGTTCGTGCATCAAGGCTGCCCTAAAATGACGGTGAGAGACAGGTGCAGCCGCGCTGTCTCTGCCCTGATATTTGATGCCGTCAGGTTCCGAAGGGAGATATCCTTTTAGTTGCCAGCGATAACCAACGCCTGGTGAAGATAATCTTGCCAGTCGAACCGAAGGAGGAAGTTATGAGGCGGAAAATTATGATTATCGTGGCCGTAGTTGGGCTCGCCTTGCCCGGGTTTCTGGCGGCCCAGGAGCACCCCGGCGGCGGGATGCACGGGAGCGGCATGCACGGGTCCAGTGGTGGCATGATGGGCTCCGGTCAGCACATGATGGGCCAGCACAACAGGGACATGATGAACCAAATGATGGGTGAGATGCAAAAGATGATGGGCCAGGGGCATATGACCCCGGCGCACCAACAGCAGATGCAGGACATGATGAACCAGTTGGGCCAGATGAAGCAGCAAATGGGCGGCTCCATGACTCCGCAAATGGAGCAGCAACACCAACAGCGGCTCCAGGGAATGCAGCAGCAGCTTAATACTATAAAAAAACAGGGGGAACATCAGCACTGATTCAAGGTCCATATTCCAGGACCTTTTTAAAGTCATAGGTGCATATGGGGTCTGCGCGGTTAATATGGTTTACCCTGGCAGGGATAGTCGTAGGCTACCTGTTGATGCACCCTTTCGCCATGTTGGCCTATATCCTGGGGCCACACCATCCGCACGGGTCCTGGGACTTCTCTCTCTGGGCCCGCCAGGTCCAAGCCACCTTTAGCCCCGAGATGGTGGTCATGGGTCTGGCCTTCAGCCTTATGGGAGGGGCGGCTGGCTTCGGTTTGGGGGCCTGGTACCTGCAAAAAGAGCGCTTGGCGCAGGAGCAGTTGGAGACCCAGCGCCGCCAAGCGGCCCTGAATACCGTGCGTGAGCTCATGGTCACCCTGGCGCACCATATTCGCAACGCCAACCTGGTCATCGGCGGATTCAGCCAGCATCTGCAAAAGCATATCACCGATCCGGAGCTCAGGCACCAACTGGAACTCATCCACCGGGCCTCCCATGAAATCGACGAGGTCATTGTGTCTTTAGAAAACGTCAGTAAAATAGACCACGCACAATACATCGATGGGTGGCGCACTCAGATGATCGACCTGAAAAAGGAACTGGAAGCCCGTCTGAAGGCCGAGGCAGTCAAGGAGCCGCATGAATCCTAAGCAGTCCGAGCCGATGGGCCTGGAAACCCCAAGCTCCCAGGAAAGAACGTGGTTCTATCCCTGGATCGGCATCCTGTTTGGCATCGCGGTGGGAATCTTCATCGGCCACCCGCTGTCGATGCTGGTTGACGGTTTTTACAACTTTGTTAATTCGGGCACCCCGTTGGATATAAAGGGAGCCTTTTCCCACAGCTTCCATTGGCACATGTGGCCCATGTTACTCATCTTTGGCCTGTTTGGCGGGGTAGTTTGGGGTTTCATCGGCTTCATTTTACAGCGTCTCAGAGAGAGCCGCTTACGCCTGGAGACCATGCACCGGGAACTTATGAAGCAGACCAGGCACCTCAATACCTACCTGACGATTAGTTCCATGGTGGCCCAATGCCTGGACCTGCCCGAACTCCTGGGAGCTGTCTTGCCCACCGTTATGGAGACCGTCTCGGCCGAAGAGGCTTCTATCCTGCTGTTGGACGAGGACGGAGTGAACCTCGAGTTTTACAGCCTGGGAGGGCCTTCCCAGGAAGCGCTGCAAACCACGACCTTCCCGGCTGATAAAGGTATTGCCGGTTCCGTCCTGCAAAACCAGAAATCTGAAGTGATTAACGGCGTCGGGCAAGACCCCCGGTTTTACGACCAGATCGATTCCCAATCCGGGGTGGTCACCAGAAATATGATAGCCATCCCGTTGACCGCGGGTGAGGAGAAAATCGGCCTCATGGAAGTTGTCAACAAATCCGGCGGCGAGCCCTTTACCGATGACGAGCGCCTGCTGCTGGATTCCATCGCCGAAGAAATCGCCTTCGCCATCCGTAATGCCAGGATTTTCGAATATGTGGTCAACAGTTATTGCAAACAGCGCCAGGGAGCCACCTCCTGCAAGGGCTGCCAACGGCCCCTGAAATCCTGGACACCCTGCGTCAAGTATTTAGAAAAGAGTATATAAAGGCCTGGCTGACATTTCATGAACCTGCATTCGAGCCAAAAAGTCCTGCAACCGCCAGTCGCCCTGCCGCTGCCCGAGGCCGTCTGGATCAATCCACCCCCAAAGGAGGTTCAGACCGAACACTTGCTACAGTAATTTCTGGTCCAGGGTGTCTCATCCATGTTGACACAGAGGGTTGTTGCAATCGATTTCAACAAGAACACAATCTTCAGAAAAAAAATGGGCCAGACTCTAAAAGCCTGACCCTGTTCTGACCCTAATTTTTGAGCACCTAAATTATTGCAACTAACTGAATTAAATGCAATAACATGGTGGAGGCGGCGGGAGTCGAACCCGCGTCCGCCAATAGTCCCTGGAAGCTTCTACATGCTTAGCCGGCGTTTTAGTTTCGCCCCTGAAGACTTCCGCTGGCAGAATTCTTAGAGGCTAGCCCGCTTAGTTTTTGTCCGCCAACCCGCAGGCGTTATTGGCAGCTTTGCCAGGATATCGTCATCTCAGGGCCCTCTCCCGGCGTCGAGCCCCAGATGCTAGCCTTAAGCGGCTAGAGCGTAGCCGTAGTTGTCGGCACTTATGGTTTTCCTACCCGTTTAACGAGCGGACAGGACCTCGGCATGCAACTTACAGTTCTCTATTCACGTCGAAGCCGTTACGCCCCCCTTGAATATAATTATAACCATTATTTAGGTTTCTGCAAGGCCCCCGCCCCGCCAGGCGGTTACCCGATTCCGGGAGACTGGCGTGCCCGCCTGGTGGCGCACCCCGAGAGTATCGTTTAAATTCCGGCCATCACCAAGGGGCCGGGGCGGTGAGCGCACCGCCCCTAGGAAAACCTGTCGAAAAAGTGGGAATATTGCTGCAAGATTTAACTGGGGCGCACCGCTAGCCCGGGAGGCCCGTTAGCGGCTCTGCCGGAATTGGTGCGCCGCCCCCATCAAGCGGTAGACCGAGGCGCCGGCGAGGGCGGCGATGTCCTCGGTGGGGAAATACCCGGGGATGATTTCATCGAACAGGATGGTGGCCTCGGGGGTAAATTCCTCGTCTCCGCCCCACAAGACATGGGTGATGGGCACCCGGGGAAAGGCCATAAACCGGGCGGAGGCATCGCCCAGGTCCAGGGGTTCTCCCCCCAGGGCTGCCGCCACCTTGACGTAGAGCGGCAGGTCGGACCCGAAGGTCGAGAGCAACGGCTTTTGGGCCCGGGAGACGAAGGCGGACCAGTAAAACCCGCCTTCCGGGACCTGGCGGAAATCGATGCTCCGGCCGGTGAGAGGCTCTCCCGAGGCCTTGAGCAGGTAGTGGAGGATGAGGATCTGCTCCGGGAGGGAAATTTCGCCGGCGCCGCTGCCCGGGGTGACGCTGACCTCCGGCCAGGTGATGCGCCGATCCTGGCCGAAATAGGGCAGGGTGAGGCCCTCTTGGGAAGAGTCGACAAAGTGTTGGGCGCCGGTTCGGTTTTCCAGGCGCTTGGGGTTGAGGGGTTTCAATTCTGCCACGGCCAGGGCGAGGGCCGTCTTATAATCATCGGTGCGGGGCATGCCGCCTCCTTCATGGTCTCCGGGTCGAACCGGCCAGCCAGCCGGACAAAGGCCGGCGTCTTGCCCGGCCGCCCGCCTGGGCCTGGTGCGGTCGCGTTCAGTCGAAATTCGGCTTTTCTCCCGACTCCTCACTTAACTCCAGGCTGAGAGCACCGCGGCAAGAATCACAGATGGTGTGGGTCATCTGGGGCATCGAGTGGTGGCCAAAGAGGTCCAGGGCGGCGATGGCCGCCTCGATCTCCCCCCAGCTGCGCCCCGGAATAATGATTTTCTTGCACCAGCTGCAGATTTTCAGGAATTCCCCGGATCTATCCCGGGAGGCATCCAAGAGGTCTACGGGGTCACGCCATTCCTCCCGGAGCATGTGCGCTGTGAATTGGATGGCATCGCCGGGTAATAAGGCAAGTTCCATTTCCATGAACCGCCGGCAATCGGGGGAGTCACACCGGAAGGGAAATTTGACCGGGGAGACGCCGGCGCGGACCCGGCTGAAAATCTGTTGGTATAAATAGCTGGTTTCCTTCCCCTGAATAAAACGCCAGATGGGTTGATCCAGGACCAAGGATGCCATTAATTGGGGCGCGCGGTTTTCTCGGGCGAAAGCCAGCCAATTATCGTTGACGTGGACAATCTTATCGGCGTTGTCGATAATCCAGATGAAGCTGCGCTGATCGGGGGGGGGTTCCATAGTCCCGCCAATTTGGGCAGGCGGCTGCCCAACCCATGAAACGCCGATGGCCCTTTAACCCCAGCCAATCAACGCCTCCATAAGTTTCAGCATATCATAATTACCGTCAAGACAAAAAAATTTTTATTGACACCGGGAGATGAATATTTTAGGGTTATAAAAGTCGAGGAAATCAATAAAATGCAATCCAGCTGGTCCCGGACCCCGAACTTTTATTTTAGCTATTATTATTTTACCGGGCCGGGAGTGCGCCTCGACTTTTAAAAGAATGTAGGCACAGGAAAAAAAATCTTTTAAAAGCCGTGGCGCAGGCGAGGCGACCACGGCTTTTTTTATCGGCGGCCGTGGGGTCTCAGGCCCTCTCAGGCACTGCGGCGAGGGAGGAGAAAGTGGTCGGCAAACAGATTCGTATGGAACGCATCATGAACCGGGACACGGGGCGCACGGTGATCGTGCCCATGGATCACGGCGTCACGGTTGGCCCCATTGAAGGCCTCATCGACATGAAGACTACCGTCAATGCGGTGGCCAGCGGCGGAGCCAATGCCATTCTGATCCACAAGGGGCTGGTGTCCAGCGGCCATCGCCGCCGGGGCAAGGACGTGGGGTTGATCATTCACCTGTCGGCTTCCACCTCACTGTCACCCCATCCCAATGCCAAAACCCTGGTGTGCACCGTGGAGGAAGCCATCAAGCTGGGGGCGGACGCCCTCTCCATTCACGTCAACGTGGGGAACGGCTCCGATCAGGAGATGCTGTCCGATCTGGGCCGGGTCTCCCGGCAGGCCCGGGAATGGGGCATGCCGCTGTTGGCCATGATGTACCCCCGGGGCGAGAAAATCGAGAATGAATACGACCCCCAGGTGATCATGCATGTGTCGCGACTGGGGGCGGAACTGGGGGCGGACATCGTCAAGGTTTCGTACACCGGTTCGGTGGAGTCGTTCCGTAAGGTGGTGGCCGGCTGCCCGGTGCCGGTGGTCATTGCTGGCGGCCCCAAAATGACTTCGGACCGGGACATTCTGGAGATGGTCCAGGGGGCCATCGAGGCCGGGGGGGCCGGGGTATCCATCGGGCGCAATGTCTTCCAGCACCGTGACCCCAGTCGCATGGTGGGGGCGATCAGCATGATCGTGAATGAAAATTCCGGCGTCGAAGAAGCCCTGTCGTTTTTGCAGACAGTGTGAGCCGGGACGCCGCTATGAAACAGCTATGGGTCAAAGTTGACCCCTGGGACAAAAAGCTCGTGACCACTGCCCTGGAGAGCGGGGCGGACGCAGTGTGGGTTCCCCAAGGCCGGACCGAGGCGGTTAAGGCCCTGGGGCTCATCACTGTGGTGGCGCCGGACGGCGACCTGGTGCCGGGCCGAGACGTCCAGGAAGTGGCGATTTCAAGTACCGCCGATGAGGCCGAGGTCATCCGCCTGGCCCGCCAGGGACCGGTAGTGGTGCACACCCCCGACTGGAGCATCATTCCTTTGGAAAACCTGGTGGCCCAGACGCACAACATCTTCGTTGAGGTCAGCGATGAGGACGCGGCCCGCACCGCCCTGGGGGTGCTGGAAAAAGGGGTGGACGGCCTGGTGGTTACCGAGGCGACGCCGGCTATGATCAAAAAAATCGCCCGCCTGGTGAAAGAAGCCTCACCGCCGGTGACCTTGACCACCGCCAGGATCACCTCACTTAAGCCCCTGGGGATGGGCGACCGGGTCTGCGTCGATACCTGCAGCAACCTGGGCCTGGGGGAGGGCATGCTGGTGGGCAACTCCTCCGGGGGCCTGTTCCTGGTGCATGCCGAATCCCTGGAAAACCCTTATGTCGCCCCCCGGCCCTTTAGGGTCAACGCCGGACCCGTGCACGCCTATATCCGGGTCACCGGGGACAAGACCAGGTACCTGGGGGAACTGGCGGCCGGGGACGAAGTCCTGGTGGTTAATCACCAGGGGCGCACCACCCCGGCGGTGGTGGGCCGGGTCAAGGTGGAGCGCCGCCCCCTGATGCTGGTGGCCGCCGACGCCGGCGGCCGGGAGATCGCCACCATTTTGCAGAACGCCGAAACCATCCGCCTCACCCGCGCCAGCGGCGAGGCCGTGTCCATTGTGACGTTACAACCTGGGGATGAAGTGCTGGTAGCCCTGGAAGAGACGGGCCGCCACTTCGGCCACAAAATCCAGGAAACCATCCTGGAGAAATGACTATTATGGAAAAAACGGAAAAAGAAGCCATCCGAAGCCGGATTGACGCCCTGGACCAGGAACTCCTGAACCTGCTGAATCAGCGCCAGACCCTGGCCCAGGCCATCGGGCGCATCAAAAACCGGGAAGGCCGGGGCACCCTGGATTTTCAGCGGGAAGAGGAAGTTTTGGCCCATCTCATGCACCTGAACCCTGGCCCCTTGAGCCCCTCGGCCCTGCGCAATATCTTCCGGGAGATCATCTCCGCCGCCCGGGAGGTCCAGATGCCCTTCGGGGTGGCGTTTTTGGGGCCCGAGGCCACCTTCTCCCACCTGGCGGCCCTGAAAAAATTCGGCCGGGCCACCCGCTATGGCCCCATGAGTACTATCCAGGAGGTCTTTACCGAAGTGGAGAAGGGCAAGTTCCAATACGGGGTGGTGCCCATCGAGAATTCCACCGAAGGCATCGTCAACATCTCCATGGACCTGTTTGCCGAGACCTCGGTGAAGATCTGCGGGGAAATCTATCTGGAAGTGTCTCACGACCTGGTGTCCAAGTCCGGGCAGCGGGCCGATATCGAGGTCATTTACACCCACCCCCAGGCCCACGCCCAGTGCCGCCGCTGGCTGGGGACCCATTTGGGCGATATTCCCATCCTGGAGGTGGCCTCCACCGGGGTGGCGGCCCAGAAGGCGGCCAAAAACCCCAACGCCGCGGCCATTGCCAGCGCCTTCGCCGCGCCCCTGTATGACCTGCGGGTGGTGGAGGCCCGCATCGAGGACAACCCCGGCAACGTCACCCACTTCTTTGTCATCGGGGCTGATGCCCCCGGACCCACCGGCAAGGACAAGACCTCCATCCTGTTTGCGGTGGACAATATCCCCGGGGCCCTGTATAAAACCCTGCGCCCCCTGGCGGAACGGGAACTCAACATGACCCGCATCGTCTCGCGACCGGCCAAAAACGAGGCCTGGCGCTATCTGTTCTTTGTGGACGTGGACGGCCACACCACCGAAACCCAGGTAGGGCAGGCCCTGGAGGAAGTGGAGGCCATCAGCGCCCACTTCAAACTCCTGGGCTCCTTTCCCCGGGCCGCCGGGGTGGAGAACCTCAGTTGACCGTTTTCTGTTTTCCGTTTTCCGTTAGGGGGTAACGTTCACCTGGAAGAATTCGTGGTAATTTGTAATTAATTCAACATGTTTAAATTTCAAAAAGGACGTGTCATCAAGGAAAATGCCCCACAGAAAACAGAAAACGGAAAACCGGAAACCTTCTCTCCGCATTTGCGTGCCGGTGGTTGAGGCCACGGTCAACCGGGCCCGGGGCAAGTACCAGCGGGCGGCGCGCAAGGGCTTGTGGACCGAGATCCGCCTGGATTATCTGGAAGAGCCGGCCCCGGACCTACAAAAACTCTTCCGGAGCCTGCCGGGGCCGGTGATCGCCACCAACCGCATGGCTGCGGAAGGCGGGCGCTGGACCGGGACTGAGGTGGGACGCTTGGCCCTCCTGGCGCAAGCCCTGGATCTGGGTGTGACCTGCCTGGATGTGGAACTGGCCGCGGACGCGAGCTTCCGCCGGGAGATTTGGGCCCGCCGGGGCAAGACCCGGCTCATCCTGTCCTGGCACGACTTTGCCGGCACCCCGGACGCGGCCCGGCTGGACGCGGTCTTAGATGAGATTCTGGCCGCGGACGCCGACGTGGTCAAACTGGTGGCCCTGGCCCGGGAGCCGGCCGACAACCTGCGGATGCTCTCCCTCATCCCCCGGGCTCAGGCCCAAGGCAAGGACGTCATTGCCTTTTGCATGGGGCCGTTGGGGAAATGGTCCCGGCTCGCGGCGCCGCTTTTGGGGAGTTGGCTTACCTTCGCCCCTTTCAGCAAACAAAGGGCCTCGGCCCCGGGCCAGCTCACGGTGAACGACCTCAAGCGGGTGTGGAACACTTTAAAGTAGCGGTTAGCTATTAGCAGTTAGCCGTGTAGGGTGCGCACTGCGCACCATCGCTCTGCCAGCGGCACACGCAAAATGATCAACGGCCAGACAAAAATCTTCGGCATCCTGGGGCGGCCCGTGGCCCACTCCCTGAGCCCGGTCATGCACAACGCCGCCTTCCGCCACCTGGGGATCAATGCGGCCTACGTGGCCTTTCCGGTCACCGACCTGGCCCAGGCCGTGTCCGGCCTCCGGGGGTTGGGGATCGGCGGGGTGAGCGTCACCATCCCCTTTAAGGAAGAGATTATTCCTCTGATCGATGACCTGGACCCCCAGGCCGGCAGGATCGGGGCGGTGAACACCGTGGTCAACCGGGACGGCCGGCTCACCGGCTACAATACCGACTGGCTGGGGGCGGTGACCGCGCTCACGGCCAAAGTCGGCCTCAAGGGGCGGCATGTCCTTATCCTGGGGGCCGGGGGCGCCTCCCGGGCCATCGCCTATGGCATTATCCAGAAAGGGGCCCGGGTCAGCCTGACGGATGTGGACCAAGCCCGCGCCGCGGCTTTAGTCAAAGATTTGGGGGGCGAAGCCATCCCCTTGAACACCGTGGGGGATTGCCCCGCCACCATCCTGGTGAATGCCACCCCCGTGGGCATGGCTCCGGATCTGGACGGCATTCCCATCGACCCGGACCGGCTGGGCCGTTTTGAGGTCGTCATGGATATCGTCTACCAGCCCTTACAAACCCGGCTGCTCCGGGAAGCTGAGGTGCATGGCTGCGCCACCATCGACGGCCTCCAGATGCTCATTCACCAGGCCACGGCCCAGTTTGAGCTGTGGACGGGTCAAGAAGCCCCGGCGGAGGTCATGGCCCGGGCCGCTTATCAGGCTTTGGGAACGAAGCCGTAGGGGCGGACCCATGTGTCCGCCCTGCTTTTCAGACCATAGGCAGAAAAAAACTGCCCAAACAGAAATGCAGGTCGGGCACTGCCCGTCTCCTATGACGTTGAAGGTGGGCGGTGCCCACCCGACAGGCTGACTTAGGGAATCATGGCCCAAGAAATCACCCCCTGTAAGCAAGTCCAGGCCACTCTCACCCTGCCCGGGTCCAAGAGCTACACCCACCGCGCCTTGATGGCTGCGGCCCTGGCCGCGGGGGAAAGCATCCTCACCAACGCCCTGGCCGCCGAAGACACCGAACTCACCGCCGCCGCCCTGGCGCAGTTGGGGGCCGGGATCGACTGGCAGGGCACTACCATCCGGGTAACAGGGCGCCGCGGCCGCTGGCTGCCGGCGCCGCTGCCCATTTACCTGGGCAACTCCGGCACCTCCATGCGCTTCCTCACGGCCCTGGCGGCCTTGGGAGAGGGCGAGTATCTCTTGACCGGCACCGAGCGCCTCTGCCAGCGGCCCTTGGGGGAGTTGCTGGAGGCGCTGGGCCAGGCGGGGGTCCGGGCCGTCTCCGAGAGAGGCGACGGCTGCCCCCCGGTGCGGGTCACCGGCGGCCTCACCGGTGGCAAAGCCCAGCTTTCCGGAGCCATCAGCAGCCAGTACCTCTCGGCCCTGCTGTTCATCGGGCCCCTGGCGCCGAAGGGCCTGGAAATCGAAATCACCGGCGAGCTGGTGTCCCGGCCCTACGTGGACCTGACCCTGGAGGTGCTGGGCGATTTTGGCATCTCTTATTACCGGGAAGGCTACCGCTTGTTTGAGCTTCCCGGCGGCCAGTGTTATCTGCCCCAGGACTATGTCATCGAGGCCGACGCCTCCAGCGCCTCGTATTTCTGGGCCGCGGCGGCTCTAACCGGCGGGCGGGTCACCATCACCAACCTGAGCCTGGAGTCCAGCCAGGGCGATGCGGCCTTCCCCGAGGTGTTGGGGCGGATGGGCTGCACCATCGAATCTACCCCGTCGGGGTTGACGGTTCAGGGCGGACCGCTGCAGGGGGTCACGGTGGACATGTCTACCATGCCGGACCTGGTCCCCACCCTGGCGGTGCTGGCCGCTTTCGCGGCAGGCGACACCGTTATCACCGGGGTGGCCCACCTGCGCCACAAGGAGTCGGACCGCCTGCATGCGGTGGCGACGGAGCTGGGCAAGCTGGGCATCGAGGCCCGGGAAACCCCAGACGGCCTGGTCATCCGGGGGGGAACACCTAAGGGAGCGGTCATTCACACATATAGCGACCACCGCATCGCCATGAGCTTCGCGGTGGCTGGCCTCAAGATCCCGGGCGTGGCCATTGAGGACCCCGAGTGCGTCGCCAAATCTTTCCCGGATTTCTGGCAGTTTTTTAAGCAGCTCTAACCTGGATTTTCTCACCGTCCTGGGACGCCGAGCCATGCATTGGTTTTCCTCTACAAGCCGCGATATCCTCCGCTGGTACCTGCGCAAATTTCCCCTGCGGGACGGCAAGACGTTCTTCTACCAACGCCTGTCCCCGCGGCTCACCCCGCCCGAGCGTTTCGTTACCGTGGCCCTGGATGCCGGCTTCGCCATGAAGCTCGATTTACAGGATGCGGTGCAGCGGCGCATGTATTTTTACGGGGATTATGACGAAAGGTATGAAGCGAAGATGATTCGCCGCGTGCTGGATAAAGGCGAAATCTTCTGGGACATTGGGGCCAATATCGGCTACTTTGCGTTGCTGGCGGCGGCGACCTTGCAGCAGAGCGGCCGGGTTATTGCCTTTGAACCGGGCCAGGTGGCCTATGCCAGGCTCATGGACAATATTGGCCTCAATCCTTTTCGCAATATAACCACCTTTAACCTGGCCGTGACCGACCGGGAAGGGGAGGCGGCCCTGCATCTGGCTGCCGAGACTGCCGATGGCTGCGCCAGCTTATACGGCGCCGGGCCTGAGGTAACGGCCCAGGAAATCTGTCGGACGGTATCTTTGGACGGATTCGCCCCATCGCATGGTTTGCCCGGCCCGGACTTTATCAAAATCGATGTGGAGGGGGCGGAATTATTTGTGCTCCGGGGCGCCCGGGAGATGCTGGCGGTTTCCCGGCCCTTGGTGCTGGTAGAAATGAAAGCCGAAACCCTGGCGGCCTCGGGAACGGATAAGCACGAAATCCAGGAACTTTTAGCCGGTTATGGCTATGTGCCCTCTTTTCCCTACAGGAGGAGATGGTATCGGGCCCGGGATGTCAGCGAAGTCAAGGGCCGGAATCTTTTGTGGTACGATCCTGACGTAAAGGCCCACCGGGAAAAGACGGCGCGCCTGCCCATTATTGACGCCAGGTAAAAGTCCGACCCATGTCCATGTCCCTGACCACCCGAGCCCTGCTTATCCTCACCGGCCTCAACCTCCTGGACTATCTGGACCGCTACCTGGTGGCCTCTCTGGGCCCCTTGATGAAGGCCGACCTGGGCTTATCCAACACCGCGTTCGGGTTTTTGGGGACCGCCTTTATCCTGGTATATTTCGTGACTTCGCCCCTGTTCGGCTACCTGGGGGACCGCTGGGGCCGCCTCCGCCTCATGGCCGGCGGGGCGGTGTTGTGGAGCCTGGCCACCAGCCTGACCTTCTGGGTGCCGTCTTATCCCTTCCTGGTGGCGGCCCGGGGTCTGGTGGGGGTGGGAGAGGCCTCTTTCGGCACCCTGGCCCCGGCTTACCTGGCGGACCTCCTGCCCATGAAGCGCCGGTCCCGGGCGTTGGGCCTGTTTTACCTGGCCCTGCCCCTGGGCGCCGCCCTGGCCTATATGGTGGGCAAGCTCGTGGGCACCTACTCCTGGGGCTGGCGTCCGGCCTTTCTGTTGGCCGGCCTGCCGGGGCTGGCCATGGCCGGGCTGATTTTCCTCTTACGTGAAGTCAGGTCGGAGCCGGCGGCCGGCACAACCGTCACGACCACGTGGTCCCCCCTGACGGCTTACTGGGGGCTCTTCAAGGTTCCCACCCTGCGGCGGGTAACCCTGGGCTACGGCATGGTGACCTTTGCCCTGGGGGGCTTGGCACTCTGGATGCCCATCTATCTGCACGAAGTCAAGGGGCTCACCCTGGCCCAGGCCAACCAAATATTATCTTTTTCAGTGGCTGGGGCGGGAGGATTGGGGATTTTGACCGGCGGGTTCCTGGGGTCTCGCCTGCTGAGCTACACCCTAAGAGCCCCCCTATGGGTGAGTGGTCTGGGAATTGTGCTGGCTCTCCCCCTGGCGGCGGTGGTCATCTTCGTGGCGGCCCCGGCGCTCTATATTCCGGCCCTGGCCGGGGCGATTTTCCTCCTGTTCCTGAACCCCGGGGTGCTCACCGCGGTGGTGGTGAGCGTGGCGGGCCCCTGGCGCCGGGCCCAGGCGGTGGCTCTGAACATCGTGGTCATTCACCTGGTGGGAGATGTGCCTTCCCCGCTGCTCATCGGCTGGGTCTCGGACCTGGCCAGCCTCAAATGGGGCGTCTCCCTCACCCTGGTGGCCCTGGCTGCCGGGGCGGTGCTGATATTCTCGGCGCTGCCCCACCTCAAAGGTGACCTGGCTGCCGCCGGTGAGATTGATCTTAAGGATGAGCCCCTCGGATAAGGTTCGGGACGCCAGCGGGCCGGGGCGGTAGGGAGCGGCCCAGCCGGCCAGGTGAGCCCTTGGGCCCCCAGGGCGGCATAATAATCTCCCGGGCTGCACCGGCAAAAAGTCTTTTTATCGAGAGCAGTTAATGGACCCGAGGCGTTGAGGCCGCGCGGCTTATCCAGGCCGGCCCCTGCCAGGGGGGGCATTTTCTTATTGACTCTGCTGGATCAACTTGTTATATTTTCAAGACGTCAACGACGCGGGGTGGAGCAGCCTGGAAGCTCGTCGGGCTCATAACCCGAAGGTCGTAGGTTCAAATCCTACCCCCGCTACCAAATTAAACCGAGGGGTTAGCTCAAAAAGCTGGCCCCTTTATTTTTTCTCCCCAGCACCGGGTGATTTTTCTGCAGCTCATTTGTCCTCCGGAACCACAGGTCAGGCGCTTAGTTCATGATCCCCATATTTTGCTTTGCGGCTTCAATCTTGGTATCATGTAGGCATGTCAATGGGCTCGGGTAAGGGCACCGGATACGTTGTCTGGATAATTCAGGCAAACTGGAAGCATCAGGGCGGCGTCTCAAACCTGGCGGCAGGGGCCCCATGAGTCAAGCCGCCAGCGTTTTGGCAACCATTAAAGCCGCCCCTTGTACTCAACTCCTGTCCCGTTCTCTGCAGGTTTTTTGACATGTCCCCGGCGAATTCAACGGCCGCATCCGCCTCGCTGTCCAAGGGCGCCGAAGTCGATCTGAGCATAGAAAAGCTGGCCTTTGGCGGCAAAGCCCTGGGCCGGGTGGACGGTTTCGTGGTCTTCGTGGAGCACGCCGTCCCCGGGCAGCGCGTGCGAGTGCGGATTACCCGGAAAAAAGCGCGCTTCGCCGAAGCCGAGGTCGTGCAGCTCCTGGAGCAGTCTCCGGCGTATGCCCCGCCCTTCTGCCCCCATTTTGGCCTCTGCGGCGGTTGCCAATGGCAGGATCTCGCCTATGAGGAGCAGTTGCACTGGAAAAAGATCCACGTCCAGGAATGTCTCCAGCATCTGGCGGGACTGACGCCCGGGGATATTCTGCCGCCGGTGGCCTCACCGGAGCAGCGCTATTATCGCAACAAAATGGAATTCGCTTTTGCTCCCCGAGCCTGGCTGTCAGCTGGCGACCCTGCGGTGGCAAACCGCGCGGCTGGGGGCGCCGTCGCCCTGGGGCTGCATGTGGGGGCGGCTTTTGACCGGATCTTTAATCTGGAGCACTGCTTCCTGCAATCCCCCCAGTCGACGGCCATCGTGGCCGAGGTGCGCCGCTGGTGCGGCCAAAGCGGCCTGGCCGCCTATAACACCCACACCCATCGGGGCTTCTGGCGATTCCTGGTGCTGCGGGAGGGGAAGCGCACCGCCCAGACGCTGGTGCATCTCATCACCACCGACCAGGGCGACCCGGCCGTAGTGGAGGCGTTGGCCGCCCACCTGGTGGCCCGCTTCCCGGTCATCACCTCCCTGGTGCATTCCCGGCGTCAGACCAAGGCCCAGGTGGCCGTAGGCGAGTCCAGCCGCACCCTGTGGGGACCGGGATATATCGAAGAGCACCTGGGCGATCTGTGCTTGCGCATCTCGGCCAACTCTTTTTTGCAAACCAATACCGCCGCGGCCGAAGGTTTATATAACGCCATCAGCCGGTTGGGCGAGTTCAGCAATGATCAGACCGTCTGGGATCTCTATTGCGGGGCCGGCAGCATCGCCCTGCACCTGGCCTCTCACGTGCGCCGGGTGGTGGGATTTGAACTGATCCCGGCGGCCGTGAACGATGCCTACACCAACAGCCGACTCAATGGCCTGGAAAATTGCCAGTTCCTGGCGGGAGATTTGAAACAGCGCCTGCGGGAGACCTTGCGAGCCGGCGGCCAGCCTCGCCCCGATGTGGTCGTCACCGACCCGCCCCGGGCCGGCATGCACCCCCAGGTGGTAGAGGCCCTGCGAGAGGTTGCCCCCCGGCGGATCATCTACGTTTCGTGCAACCCCGCCACCCTGGCCCGGGACCTGGCCCTCCTCCAGGATCGCTACGAAATCGGCACCATCCAACCCTTCGATCTCTTCCCCCACACCGCCCACATCGAATGCGTCGCCCGTTTGGACCGGCGTCAGGCGCTCCCGGGCTGACCGGTTAAGTTACCTGACTTGAGCCGGTCCGGGCAGCTTAAGAAAAACGCGGGTATAGACAACCGGGGGCCTTACCGGTCCATCTGACCGGAACAAATTTTTTCAATGGCGGCCTTGATCTGGCAGGCTCTCCAGCCGAAATCGGTCAGGCAGGCGTTGCCTGCCTGAATAAGGGCGGCGTCATAAGGGGCGCGCAACAGGTCAACCACCAGCTTTTGGGCCGCACCCTGGATTGCATCCAGGAGTCTTTTGTTGGCAGGATAGAGATGGGCGTCGTAGCAGAAGAGGATAGTCACGTCTGAGTTTCTGGCCAGGGTCACGGCCGGTTGAATTTCTGCATCCGCCGGCTCGATGGAGACCAGGTGAATCTCGGGATGAAAACCAAATTTCTTGAACTCATGCCGGACGAAATCCTGTTCCTGCAACACTTCCCTTTCGATCATGATTTTGGCGTCGAGATCGGAAAATCGCGGCAAGATCACCCCGATTCGTTGTTGTCCGCGCGGCAGCGGCATTAATTTCCTCTCGTCTTGGAGAACCTGGACCGATTCACGGCAGATTCTTGCCGCCAGGCTGGCGCCGGCGGGTTCGGCGCCGGGTTCTCCGCCAGCAAATCTTTGGGCGCGCTTTAATTTCAATCTTCTGATCCGGGCGGCGCTCTCCTCCAGTTCTTTCAGGGGAAGTTGCTGGCTTCTATAGGCCTCGAGCAATTTATAGTAAACTTCTTTCTGCGCCTTGGGATCATGACAAACCAGCAAGAGATCATGTCCCGCTTGCGTAGCCAAGATCCCTGCTTCGCCGATGGGGCAGATGGCCTTAATCGCGCCCATTTCAAGATCGTCGCTCGCAATAACCCCTTGAAAATTGAGCTCACATCTGAGGTAATCGTAAATTATTTTTTTGGAAAATGTGGCAATCATATTTGGATACGGATCAAGTTTGGGATAGTAGGGGTGGGAAGACATCACCAGATCGACCCCGGCTTGAATCGCGGTCACGAAAGGCTTAAGATGCACCGCTTCCATCTCTTTCCAGGAGGAACCGATGACCGGCAGGCCCAGATGGGCATCTACCGGCGCATGACCCTTGCCGGGAAAATGCTTGGCGCAGGCTGAAAGTCCGCCCTGCTGCATGGCGGCAATCCGCGCCGCGCCCATCTGTGCCACCAATTGCCAATCTTGGCTGTAAGATCGTATGCCGATATTCGGGCTGTAAGCCTCGGTCAAGACATCGAGCACCGGGGCCAGATTCACGTCCAGCCCCAGCCGCCGCAGTTCTTTGGCCTCGATCTCCCCCTGCTGCCGGGCATAGTCGATTTTTCCGGCCGTCCCCAGGGCCAGATTGTCCGGGAAAACGGTAATGCCGTCCCGGAACATGATGACCCGCCCGCCTTCATGGTCTGTCGTCACCAGCAGTTTGCGGCCGAGAGCCTCTTCCAGATCGGCAATCAGTTTTTTAATCTGCACCGGCGAGTCAAAATTTCTCCGGTAGAGAATCAACCCCCCCGCATGCAACTCCTTAAAATGACACAAAATCTCAGGAGTGATCCTGGTGCCGGGAATGCCGATGACCAGCCTTTGGCCCACTAATTCTTCTAATTTCATGGTGAGATCATTTTAACCATGCAAATATTTTTTTGATACGATAGTTTGGACCTCGATGGAAATCCAAACCTTTTTTGTAAGCCACAGCAGTCTGACCTGGCAGGATTACTCGGTTGTTTTCGTGCTTCTCGTGCTGTTGATTTTTGTCGGCTTTTACTTCGGCAGAGAAGAAAAAACCACCGATGACTTTTTCCTGGGGGGGAGGAAGATCCCCTGGTGGGCGGCTTGTCTGTCGTTTGTGGCGACTGAAATCAGCGCCGTAACCCTGATCGCGGTGCCTGCGGTGGCGTATATGGAAAACTGGGAATATGCCCAGTTTTTTATCGGCTCTTTTCTGGCCCGAATCGTCATCGCCTTTCTGTTTATCCCGGCTTTTTACCGGTATAACTGCACCTCCATTTATGAATTTTTGAAATATCGCTTCGGACCGGCAACCCAAATCGCCGGCTCGATCCTGTTTTTCATCACGCGTCTGTTGGCGTCCGGCGTCCGCCTGATGGTAGCTTGTTTGGCGGTGAGCATCCTCATCGGCTGGCCGATCATTCCGACTATCCTGCTTTTTTCGGTCATCTGCATACTCTATATCGCCTGGGGCGGGATCAAGGCGGTAATTTGGACCAATGTGGTGCAAGCCCTGACCTTTACGGTGGCGGGAGTGGTGGCCATCGTGTTCCTGCTGACGCAGATTGACGGCGGGGCCGCGGCCGTAGTCGCGCTTGCAGGCAGCGCTGGAAAACTGAAAATCTTCAACTGGGGACCGGGTCTGGCGGAATCCGGACTGGGAGCCGTCCTGAAGAGCCTGTTCACGGACCCCAATCTCTTTATCCTGGCGACTTTGAATGGGTTTTTTGGCTCCATGGCGGCCTTTGGAACTGATCAGGAGATCATGCAGAGACTGCTGACGGTGGAAACGCGCCGGGAAAGCCAAAAAACCATACTGTTGACCCCCATCGGCAGTTTCCTGGTGATGTTTATCTTCCTCTTTATTGGCGCCTGCCTTTATGCCTTCTATGTTCAGAACCCCGGGCTGCCCCTGCCGGCAAAATTGGACAAAATTTTTCCGCATTTTATCGAGCAGACGATGCCCCCATTGATGCGAGGGCTGATGCTGGCGGCGATTGTGATGGCGAGCATTGACTCGCCTTTAGGTTCCCTGACTTCTTCGTTTGTCACGGACATTTATCGTCCGGTGCTGGTTAAATCGGCAACTGAACGCCACTATCTGTTCGTTTCCAGAGTCTGTGTGGTTATTTTCGGCATTATCTTAGGGTTTATCGCCTACTTTTTCAGTTATTTTGAAAAATTCCTCTGGCTGGCGTTTAAAATTGGCGGGGTCACCTACGGATCTTTACTGGGAGTTTTTCTCCTCGGTCTTCTGACCACAAGGCGATGCAACCGGGTCAATGTCGTTGCCATGTCCCTTTCCGCCCTTGCCATGCTGGTTCTTTTGATTCTTTCCGAGAAGCAGATATTCCCCCTGGGATGGACCTGGCTGTTGTTGATCGGCACATTTTTGACTTTTGCCACCGGTTGGATTTTTGGGGAGAAAGCCACGAGCCCCGCTGACCTGACCCCGCAAAACTGATTCACAAGTTAGGTGCCGGGAGCGGGTCAGGGGGAGACGCAACCGGCACCTTGGGCCTGGCGGACTCACCTACCGCCATCCAGCCCTAAACCATCCCGGCTATCTGGCAATCAAGGGCTTATACCAGAAGGGCTTCAGCGGCAACTGGGGCGGGGTTTTGTACACCCGTGCCTGCCAGTCCGCATCGGTGTAACGCCTCGTGAGAGGGCCGGTGAACTCGTAGTAGTTGTAAGCCGCTCCCACGGTAAGGCGGCTGACGCCCTCGTTACCCACCAGGGCCAGGATGAAGTAGGGTTCGCCCGTAGCTTCATACAGAATCTGGCCCTTGACGGCGTCGGTGTGAATATCGGCGATGAGGCCCGCCCGCTTTTCTTTCTCTTCCAGGATGGCTCCCTCGACTAAGGGCCCGGCCAGGAAAGAGAGGTTGCCACTGCGGAGCTTCTCGTAGTCTTCCTCGCTGAGCGGGGTGCCGCTCAATTCCTTGACCGCCAGGGAAGTGTAGAAGTTTATCCTTGCTTTAAAGTAATTCAACCGGCCGAATTCTTCCAGTTCTTTGTTGAACAGGCCGTATTTCTTGAACCCGGCCGCGGTATAATCTACCAGACGGGCAAGTTCTTGCCAGAAAGCCATATTCGGCTCCACAAAACCTTTGGGCACCGGCGGCCTGTTATCATCACCGCCGCCGCCTTTCTCGGCAAAGTTCTGTTTAACGTAAAGCAAGGTGTCGTGTTTGAGTTCGGTGTACGATCCCAGAAAGGTCTGCAGTTGCTTGAGCGGGAAAAGTTTTCCCTGCATGTAGAGGGGGTAACCGGGGCCGAAAGTCTGCGGCAAGGTCCCCAACAGTTTCAGCCAGGCCGTGCCCACGGAGCTGTACCACTCCACCTCTTGCACGCGCTTGAGATCAGCGGCCACCTCATCCAGTTTGCCGTAAAATGCGCTCACCTCGGCAGCGGAAAATGGCGGCGCCTCCTGCTTCAGAAAGGCGCCGGCAAACTCCCGCGCCACGGTATCGTCCAACGCCGCCGGGACGAACAGGGCCGAGGGGGTGGAGGGCAGGCGCACCGTCACCTTCTCCTGCCCCGCGGTCAGTCGGCCTAATATCCAGCCGTCGAAGGTGAAGCGCTGGCCGAATATCCGAAAGGCCTTGGTGCTGGCCAACAGTTCTACCTTGGTCTGTTGAGGCACGGAGTCGCTGATGATGACGTCGGACAAAATTCTGGGCGGCCTGAGTTCCGCCAATTGTTGGGAAATCTTGGTCAAGACCTCCGGATTAACCGCCTCGGCCGGAGAAAATTTCTCCGTGCCCAGGACCTTGACGACGAAATTGCGCCACTCCGGGTAGCCGATATCGTCCGAGGCCCCGGCGTAGAAGGCGGTGATCTCCATGAGCTTCTGCCAGTCTTTGACCAAGGGCTGCCCGTCAGGGCCGGGGCTCGCCATCAGGTAGGCCAGCAGGAGGGCGTCAGAAACTGCCTCGGGGTTATTCAGCAAGTAGCTGTTGCGGCCCAGATACATCATGGCCCGGAAGTAGGCCCGCAAGAGAGAGGTTTTGGCGTAGTGGCTCCGGGGCGTAAACTGGGTGTAGTCGGTTTTCACCTCCCCGTCTTTGCCATACTGGCCGTAAAGGGGCGATACGCCCACCCCGTCGGCCTGATAAATGTTTTTGATCTCCTGGGTCATGCGCCCAAAGACCTCCGGGGAGAAATGCTTTTGATACTTACCCAGCCCCTCCAAGGCGCCTTCCAGGGATTCGGCGATGTCGGGTTTGTCGGCTAACTCCTGCTGTTCATAGGGCTTTTTGAGCCTCTCCTCATAGGACTTGGACCACTGGGCGTTCTCAAGGAGAACCAGGGGCACCGTCAGTTGCGCCGCCACCAGTTCATAGCGGGCCGCCAGTTTGCCGCTGGACTGGCTCCGGTATTTGAGGGCGCATGCCTGGGCCTGGCTCAGAAAGCGGCGCAGCAGGGGGGCTAAGTCGAATCTTTCCAGGTATTCCAGCGAGTTTTCAAAATATTTGTGAAAGGCGTGGAGCAAGACGTCGGGCGTAACCAGGCGCGCATTTTCCGGCTTCCGCTCTGACGCGGCTTCAGACCCGCCAACCTCATCGAACATGCCCAGCATTTCGTCCCACTCCCAGCCGTCACCCATTATCCCCTTAAACCGGGTGGCGCGCTTGGGAACCATCAGGAACTTGTGCTCATTGAGAAATTTTTTCTGGGCGGCGGTGAGTCGGACGCCGAGCAATTTCATGACTCCCTTGAGGTTTGTGGCCTTGTCCACCGTGGTGGCGGAGTCTTTCAGCGCCGGGGTCACCTCCAGGGTTTTTTGCGGCGGCAACTCGGCGAAGGCCGTCAGCGTAACCGGCGGCAGGGTGAGAACCGGCAGATCGGCCGCGGCGCCCGGCCCCACCTGGCCGGCGACGGTCAGGATAACGGTCAGAATGGTGAGGAGCAGTTTTGCCGTGCGAGATGGGGGAGAAGCGTTCATGGGGTTTCCTCCTGTGAAGTTGTCCGACGGAGTTCCCGGGCCCACCGAGGAGAATGGGGAAAAAAAGTCGAAATCTAAAGGTAATTTTGGGTAGCCGCAGGCTTCAGCCTGCGCTGGCACAGGTTGAAAACCTGTGCCACCATTTGAATGCAAATCGGCATTAGTACAGCAGTTCATAAATTCGCTCACGTATTTCTCTATCCGTGAAGATTACTTCCCCCTCACCCTAGCCCGCTCCCCCCTTTGGGGGGAGGGGAAAAGACGAAACGGGGTAAGGTTCTGGCGTCATTAAACCCGGCGAAATAACTACCCTCTCTCCTCCCGCTTCGGGGGGAGAGGGTTGGGGTGAGGGGGGCGATATATGACGTGAGCGTATTTATGAAATCCTGTACTTACTCCTGCCCCCGGAGCACCTGGTGCAGTGCCGCCAGTTGCCGCCACAGGGGCAGGACCTGGGCCAGGGGCAGGGAATTGGGGCCGTCACAGCGGGCGCGGTCCGGGTCCGGATGGACCTCCATGAACAAGGCGTCCACCCCCGCGGCCACCCCGGCCCGGGCCAGCAAGGGGATGTACTCCCTTTGGCCGCCGGAGCACGACCCCTGCCCTCCGGGCAGTTGAACGCTGTGGGTTACGTCCAGGACCACCGGGCAGCCCAGGCTGCGCATGATGGGGAGGCTGCGGAAATCCACCACCAGGTTGTTGTAGCCGAACATGGCGCCCCGTTCGGTGAGCAGCAGCCGCCGGTTGCCCGTGGCAAAAACCTTGTCCACCACCGGCCCCATGTCCCAGGGGGCCATAAACTGGCCTTTCTTGATATTGACCGCCTTGCCGGTTTGGGCTGCGGCCACTAAGAGGTCGGTCTGGCGGCAGAGAAAGGCCGGGATCTGCAAGACGTCCAAGACCCGCGCCGCCGGTTCCACGTCGGAGACCTGATGGACGTCCGAGATCACCGGCAGGCCCACTTCGTCTTTCACCCGGGCCAGGATTTCCAGGCCCGTTTTCAAACCGGGACCGCGGTAAGAGGTCAGGGAGGTGCGGTTGGCTTTATCAAAGGAGGCCTTGAAGATCAGGGGCAGGTTGAGCTCGGCGGCATAGTCTTTCAGGGTGCGGGCGATGGCCAGGGTAAGCTCGGCGGACTCGATGACACAAGGCCCGGCGATCATGACCAGGTCGCCGGAACCTATCCAAAAATCGGCGATTGCGACGGGATTATCCATAACGAAGGCTCAATGAAGAAAAAAGCATGGTGCGCAGGGCGCACCCTACATGGGTATGGTCCCTGCGAGCCCCTGGTTTTTGGCTGAAAGCTGACGGCTGATAGCTATCTTTCAAATCTCCCCACCGGGGTGGGGCAGGCCCAGTTTATATTCCAGGCAGGCCCGGATGTAGTCCCGGAACAGGGGATGCGGTTTCAGGGGCCGGGACTTGAATTCCGGATGGAATTGGCACCCCAGGAACCAGGGATGGTTATGGATTTCGATGATCTCCACCAGCTCGCCGTTGGGGGAGGTGCCGGAGATCACCAGGCCGGCATTCTGCAGTTGTTCCCGGTAGCTGTTGTTGAATTCATAGCGGTGGCGGTGCCGTTCCATGATCTTGGCCTCGCCGTAGGCCACCCCGGCCAGGGTGCCGGGCGTCAGGACGCAGGGGTAGCTCCCCAGGCGCATGGTGCCGCCCTTGTCCGCCGCCGAGTCCCGCCGGATAATGGCGTCGGTGCGGTAATCATACCACTCCCGCATCAGGTAGATGACGGGGTGCTCGGCCTCGGGGAAGAATTCTTCGCTGGTGGCCCCGGGGATTGCGGCCACCTGGCGGGCAAATTCGATGACCGCCAGTTGCATGCCGAAGCAGATGCCGAAGTAGGGGATTTTCTGCTCCCGGGCATAGCGGATGGCCAGGATCTTGCCCTCCACGCCCCTGACCCCGAAGCCCCCGGGAACCAGGATGCCGTGGAGGTGGCTCAGCAGACTCACGGGGCCTTCCCGCTCCACCCGTTCCGAGTCGATATAGGTGAGGGCCACCTGGACTTCGTTGGCCAGGCCGCCGTGCACCAGGGCCTCGTGCAGGCTTTTATACGACTCTCGCAGGTCCACGTACTTGCCGACGATGCCGATTTCCACCCGGTCCTTGGGATTTTTGATGCGCGCCACCAGCTTTTCCCAGACCTCCAGGCGGGGGGCCCGGGTCCAGATATTGAGCGTCTCCACCAGGCGGTCATCCAGTCCCTCCTGGTGCAGCAGCAGCGGAATCTCGTAGATGTTGTCCACATCCTGGGCGGTGATGACCGCCTGGGGCTCGACGTTGCAGAACAGGGAGATCTTGGCCTTGATGTCCGGGCCCAAAAACTTTTCGGTGCGGCACAAAAGAATATCAGGCTGGATGCCGATGGAGCGCAATTCCTTGACACTGTGCTGGGTCGGTTTGGTCTTGACCTCCCCGGCGCTCTTGATGAAGGGCACCAGCGTCAGGTGGATGTAGCAGACGTTCTCTTTGCCCAGGTCCCCCTTGAGCTGGCGGATGGCCTCCATGAAGGGCAGGCTCTCGATATCCCCCACGGTGCCGCCGATCTCGATGATGGCCACATCCGCCGAGGGCGCCACGGCCATGATGGCCTGCTTGATTTCGTCGGTGATGTGGGGGATGACCTGGACGGTGCCGCCTAAATAGTCGCCCCGGCGCTCCTTGGTGATGACGTTGTGATAGATGCGGCCCGAGGTGAAGTTGTGCTCCTGGCCCAGGGTGACCGAGGTGTAGCGCTCGTAATGCCCCAGATCCAGGTCGGTTTCGGCCCCGTCTTCGGTGACGTAGACCTCGCCGTGCTGGAACGGGTTCATGGTCCCGGGGTCCACATTGATATAGGGGTCGAGCTTTTGAAAGGTAATGCGCAGCCCCCGGGCTTCCAACAAGGCGCCGATGGCCGCGGCGGCCACGCCCTTGCCTAAGGAGGACAGCACCCCGCCGGTGATGAAGATGATTTTAGTTTTCACAAGTCCTTTATTATACCGAGCCAATCCCAATGTCAAGGTGAAGTCCGGCGGCAGGCCAAGGGAAAATAATAGTCAATAAGGATGGATGTTTCCGGCGTAACCAACGCCCCGCCCGGAGGCGGGTAAGCCGCACTGTCGGGGGATTACCGGGCTATCAGTAAACCAGTTGGGGGGACTTGCTGGTGAAATCTATATTTGGGTGACCCCTTGGGGGTTGGTAAGCGCGTATTCCTGGTAAAATTGTCCATAAATATCTTGCTACCCTGGTTGGTGGATTCCACCTTAAAGGTGCCGCAAAACATTTTTCCACCGGCCTATCCAAGGCGGGGGGCTAATCTCGGCAGGCATACCTTACAGCCTAATAATGGTATCACGGACTGACTAATTTGGGCGTGTCCCAAACAAATGGTGTTTCAGGAAGACCAGCGGGACGTGCATCTGGTTTTTGACCGGGCACATAACCAATTTCCTTAAAATGCCCGGTCATGGAGTTCGCGTCTTTCTCATCGACTACAAACTCGCACCACGTTTGGATAGTTTTCCATTCCGTTTTCTCAACGAAATCGACCACCGGCAGTATAAGGGTCTCGCCTACGTGGACCAGGGAACCCATCAAGGTAGCCTCCGTACCTGGCGTAAAATAAACGCTGCTGCCGGTTTGAACGGGGCCGCCGGGGTTGGCAAACAAGGGAACATCGAACCTGACCGACGGGACGCTATTGCCTCCATTCAGATTAATCCACCCTGCTACGCCTTTATTGCTCTGCGGCTTAATATCTTGTTGAGTGAAGTCTATTGTTAAAGTATCCCCCGGACCAATATTATAAACAGTATCAATGTCTACTCCGATGGGGGGGACGCCAGTAACACCATAGACCTCAGGGAGAATTGCGGTTGCTGAACCTGTCGCTTTCATGGGACCGGAGAACCCGATCAACGGTGCTAAATACATAGTGACATCTCTACTCAGCGTCACTTTTACTGCCGGCTCAGGCAGTTTTGTTGAATCGGGGCGAACTTTGGGAAGAGTTTGTGTATCACCCGATACTGGTTTTAACAACCAGTATCCACTTTCGACAACAATAGTGGCATCACCAGTAGTATATTGTATATCATCAGCTTTATTATGTTCATCAGTGATCATCTTGATGGCCAAAGCCTCTCCACCCGTCCAGTATGGCGTTTTAGGTGCAGTGCCAGTATAGGGAATAAAACCTGTCACGCCGGCCAAAGCCCCGGCATCCGCAGTCCTCTGCAACTCGGCCTTTACCTTATAGTAATGCCCAAAATCAAGCGCCAGCCCCCCGAACCCGCAAATTGTGGTAAAAATGATAGCGGCGATAACACCAATGGATCCTGATTCATCAAAGGCCAAGGCACACTTCTTCTTCGCTTTCCTATTACACATCCCAGTCTCCTTCAGAACTCCACCTTCATAGACGTTGTGCCAGTCATTGTCTGTGGGTTGGGGAATGGTACCCAACCATAAAAATTAAAGGTTCCAAGTACCCACCAATGCTTATGCGCTGTAACAGTAACAGTAACAACTCTATAGGCTGGAGGCCCAGGCACAGTAGCATAAACGGGACTATTGACAACTAAACCGTTTAAGGGTGGGAGCGTCGAGGTTACGAAGGCTGTGATTTGGGTAGAAGTGGGGTCAACGGGGGGGTTCCCTGTATACTTCGCTCCATAACGGGCGCCTTCCCGGCTAGCAGTAGTGACAATATGCTCTATGTAAAACATATGGGCAAGATCCAACCCCCCCAGGATTAGAAAAATAAATAAGGGTATAATTATAGCGAACTCCACGGCGATGGCGCCATGTTCCCCACGCAGGCCCCGCTTCACATCAGACCCAAATCTGCACCGCATAGTTTTCCTTCCTCGCTCAACCGACAAATTGCGCCCTTTGAATCAGGGTTCCCGGTTCATGGCAGGGGGATTGCCGGGCTGTTGAGTAAAGAAGTTAAACCAGTCTTTAACTAAGTTCTATCCGGGAATCCCTGATATTGGCGGTCAAGAAACCTGTTTTTTGCCGGTGAAAAAGAATAAATCGCCGCGCCGCAGACCGGGGTACTCCGGCGATGGCGCCAATCTTCAGGGATAAACTGGAAAAAATAGCTTAAACCATCATGGCCGTTTTGGGCCAACCTCAATCACGAAATTCCTTGTAGGGGCGGTTCGCGAACCGCCCCTACGGGTGGACTTTCACGGTAAAGTACCGAACCGGCAGATTTCAAGGGCATAGGCAGGCAGATGGTCCCGGGAGAGCCCGGGGCTAATCGTAGGAAAAGGTGAGGCTGGTGGAAAACTTAATCAGGGAAGTGATGATGATAAACCCGGCGGCGACGATGAGCAGCAAAAGCAGGGGGTAGACGATGATTCGGCACCAGAGAGACCGCTTCAGGCGAGCCTGGAGCCATTCCAGGGCCCGGGCAAACTCCTCGGTGAACAAGAAGATGATGAGCAAAAAACCGGCATAAAAAAGGATGGTCCCGATCACGGTGTCCCGGAAGCACATGGCCGGAAAGGCACCCCCGTCTGCCGCCGCCGGCAAGGAAAGTTGAGCGGCGGGGTGGTTCCCGGGACATCTGTCCCCGCCTTGCCCCCTATCTGCTTCTGACCTCAGCTTTGTACATGATAAAGGCTGATATGATAACAATCACGGCGGCCAGGAATATGAACGGATGCATGGCGGCCTCGTACCTTATCCAGGCCCACACCTGGTAACCGGCGTAGGTACCTTGTTGCCACATGGCATCTAACCCCATAATAACCTCCGGTTAGGTAGCCCATTATATCCCCTTTTTATATTATATCATGTTTCTTGAGCGAAGAAAATCCTACCGCGGCCCAGGCGTGCCTTCAGGTTAAAGGCGTCAGTTCCACTCGCCCCCAGGCGCCCAATTTCTCGCCCACGATGACGAGTGCGCCCAGGATGCCGGGGAGGCTGGCGGCCCACGCCAGGGCCGGGGCTATGGTGTCGGGGCCCTGCACCCGGTTGCCCAGCGCGGTGGCCGCGGCGTCGGCCAGGGCGGCGCTGGGGGATAGGACACAGGCGGCGTCGGCTCGGCCGAGGCTCAAGGAATGCCCCACGCTGGCCGAAGAGGTGCACACCCCCAAAGGACTGAGGCTGGGGTCGAGGTTAAGCCCCACCCGGTGGCTCAAAGGAGAGTGCCCGGCAAACAGGGCCACAGTGGCCGGCTGTTGAATGGCCAGAAAGATGTCGCCGCCATTTTCCACGATGACCTCGGGGCTCAAAGTGGCCAACTGCCGCCCCACCCGGGCCGCCAAAGTCCCGGCCACCGCGGCCATGGGACCCACCCCGGTAGCCGCCGCGGCCTCGATCATCTCCCGGACCACCGCCGGGGCGAAGGGGTCCCCCGGCCAGGGGGCCAGCGCCGTGAGAAAGCCGGGGTGGGCAGCAATGTAGGCCTCCAACTGCTGCCGTTCCTGGATGACGATTTCCCGGACCTCGGCGGATAAATCCCGGGCGGCCAGTACCCAGAGGTCAGTCTCCTTCACCACCACGCGAAAACCCACCAGGCCCGCCCGGGCCATGCGGGTGCGATAGGTGCGGGGTTCAAAGGCTTTAGTAGACATTGCTTGTGGGTGAGAAGGCTAAGGGCTTTTTCGTAAGTGGCCTTTACCCTCTCCCCCAAACCCCCTCTCCCAATCCCTTAAGATTTTTGTAGGGTGCGTTCTACGCACCATTGCGCCTGAAAAGTTTCTGAAGATAGGGCGGACTGCCGCCCCGGCGCTCCAGGCACAGGCTGGAAAGCCTGTGCCACCAAAAATTTGGAAAAAAATATTTGCTTGGCGGCAACTCGGGATGAGCACCTGCCTCAATGACTAACACCCCCCATTTCCTAACCTCTCAAGGCAATGAGCCCCACGCCGGCGCACATCAAGCCCGCCCCGAGGACCCGGGGCAGGAAGGGCCGCTCCTTGAGCCATAGCCCCCCTAAAAGGACGCTCAACAGCAGGCTCAGGCGTTTTACCGCCACCAGATAAGCGGCCGGGGCCAGTTCCATGCCGCCGGCCAGGCACAGGAAGCTCAGGACGGCGCATAACCCCAGGACCACCCACCAGCCCCAGTGTGCCTTGAGGCTGGGCCCCAGCCGCACCCGGTTCCAGGGATAGGCGGACACCATCAGCCCGGTAACGGCCAGGGGATACAGGGTCCCGAAAAAGAGGGCGCCGGAGTGCAGAATAGCCGACTTGTACAGGGCGGCGGTCACCGAGTAGATGGCCGCCACCATGAGCATCAGGCGGGCGCCGGGCTCTTGGGCCAGGGCCTTCAGCGGCGCCAGGACCCCGGTCTTGCCCTGGCCGTCGGCCCCCAGTCCCAGGACGTAGCACCCCAGGGCGATCATCAAGGTGCCGACCACCCCCCAGCGGTTCAGACGTTCTCCCAGCACCAGCCAGCCGGTGAAGATCAGGAAAACCGGGGTAAAGGCCAGGAAAGGGACGCACAGCGACAGGTGACAGAGGCGCAGGGCCCGCATGTAGAGGAGAAGGGCCAGGACCTCCAGGGGCAGCATGACCGCCACAATGAGCCAGAAAGGCTGGGTCAGCTCCGGCAGACTGAGGCCGAGGGCCACCAGGGCCAGAAACGGCACCGCCCCCAGCAGCCGCACCAGGGCCATGCCGTAAGGCGACAGCTGGACGAAATACCGCTTGGTCAAAACGTCGGCGCCGGAATCTCCCAGGGCCGCACCCAGACCCAGAGCCAACCAGGTTCCCATACTCATATTGCTGCCGTGAAAAGTTTTCTGTTTTCTGTGGAACAGCCAATCCGGGCTGTTTTCTCAGTAGGGTGCGTCCTACGCACCATGAGCTTATGGCAGTTAATGTAGGGTGCGCACCGCGCACCAGCGGCGGGCGAGACGGCCACCCTTTTCATGCCTTCCCTCGTTCCCAAGCTCCTGCTTGGGAACGTAAATTTTCCCCAAGCTCCTGCTTGAGGCACATGGCGCAATAAATAGATGATTCTCTCGCCAAGCAGGAGCTTGGCCTGCAATGGGTTCCCAAGCTGGAGCTTGGGAACCAGAAACAAAAAGTTCTTTAAATTGGTGGCACAGGCTTTCCAGCCTGTGTCAAGGAAGCGGGTTAATCGTGCACAGCCTGGAAAGGCTGTGCCACCAGCCAATGCCAGATCTTATGGCAGCGGCGGGCACGGAGCCCGTAGGGCGGGAAAGCGTAGCGCATCCCGCCTTTCCCTCGTTCCCAAGCTCCTGCTTGAGGCGCATAGCGCAATGAATATATGATTCTCTCGCCAAGCAGGAGCTTGGCCTGCAATGGGGTTCCCAAGCTGGAGCTTGGGAACCAGAACTACATTTCTGCCCTCAAGCCCGCCACCCTATTGCTCAGCGCCACAAATTCCGCCACGCTCAGGGTTTCTCCCCGGCGCTTCAGGTCGATGTTCAACTCCGCCAGGATGGCCCGCATCGCCTCGGGGCTCAGCCCGAAGGCCGCAGCCCCGGATACCAGGGTGTTGTTCAGAGTCTTGCGGCGGTGGCCGAAGGCGGCCTTGACCACTTGGTGCAGCAAGGCCGCGTCAAGGGCCACCGAAGCCGGGGTTTCCGGGACCAGCCGCAGTACCACCGAATCCACCTGGGGCGGGGGATAAAAATTGCCCGGCGACAGGCTAAAAAGGCGGGTCACCCGGAAATGGTACTGGACCAGGACCGACAGAATGCCGTAATCCTTGGTGCCCGGGGAGGCCGTGAGGCGCACCCCCACCTCCAGCTGCATCATCAGCACGGCACAATTGATGGCCGCAACGTCCCGAATCAAGGTGAACAAAAGCGGTGAGGTGATCTGGTAGGGCAGGTTCCCCACCACTGCCAGGGGGTGGCCGGCCTCCCGGGCGGCCCCGGGGAAGTCGAACGTCAGCACATCCTGACAGATGACCTGGACCCCGGGGGATTCGACCAGGAGCTCTTCGGCCAGAAACCGGGCCAGTTCCGGGTCCCGTTCCAGGGCGATCACCCGGCGGGCGGCCGGCGCCAAAAGGCCGGTAAGGGCCCCCAGCCCGGCGCCGATCTCCACTACGGTGTCCGCACCGGTAAGGTTCAAGGCGGCGACAATGCGCCGGGCCTGGTGCGGGTGGAGCAGGAAATGCTGCCCCAGGGCCTTCTTAGGCCTCAGGCCCAGACGCAGCAGGAGGGTTTTGGGAGAGAGCGAGGACACTGAGAGCCTTTGCCGCTTTGCGCCGGCGATAGCGCTGGACGATCCATAAGGTCAAGAAATAGGCCACGATGGCCGGGGGAATAGCCAGGATGACCCCCCCCACCTGCAAGGCTACCCCCCCCTGCCAGAGCACGCCCATCCAGGCTTCAAAACTGAAGGTCTCCGGAAACACCAGGGGCTTGCCGCGATACAACAGGAATTGCCCCACCTTGTAGGAGGCTATATAGATAGCTGGGATGGTAAGGGGATTGCCTATCTGGATGCCGATAAAGGCGGTCACCAGCGAGATCCGAAACAAGGCGGCCAGGGCCAACGCCCCTACCATATGGAAAGGAATGGTGGGGGTGATGCCGATGAACACCCCCAGGGCCATTCCCCAGGCAAGTTTGCGGGGGTCCTCCTGGAGACGGAGGAATTTCAGCCAGTGATAGCGGAGCACGCGTCGCAGAGCCATAGGGAAAGATTATGGGGACCCGGCCGGGCCGTCCCCGGCCTCCTTGAGCTCCCGGCGCAGCACCTTGCCCACCGCGCTTTTGGGCAACTCGGACCGGAACTCGATGATCTTGGGAACCTTGTAGACCGCCAGCAAGCCGCGGCAGTGGGCCTCGATATCGGCCGCGGTGAGCCCGGCCCCATCCTGGGGCACGATCACCACTTTCACCGTTTCCCCCCGGTAAGCATGGGGGACTCCCAGGGCCACAGCCTCTTTCACCCCCGGGTGCTGATAGAGCACCTCTTCCACCTCCCGGGGATAGATTTTGTAGCCCCCGGCGATAATCAGATCCTTCTTGCGCTCGACGATATAAAAATAGCCGTCTTCATCCATGCGGGCCAAATCCCCCGTATGCAGCCAGCCGTCTTTAAGGACCAGGGCGGTCTCTTCGGGGTTGCGCCAGTATCCCTCCATCACCTGGGGGCCCCGGATGACCAACTCCCCCACTTCGCCGGCCGGAAGTTCCCGGGCGCCGGTCTCCTGGTCCACCACCTTGGCCTGGGTGCTGGGCAGGGGCATGCCCATGCTGCCGGCCGGCCGCTTCCCCCGAACCGGATTGAGATGAGTAATGGGCGCGGCTTCGGTCAGGCCGTAGCCCTCCATCATGGTGCAGCCGCTCAAGGCCTCGAAGCGGTCCCGGACTTCCAGGGGCAGAGGCGCCGAGCCGCTGATGCAGGCCCAGAGGGAGGACATGTCGAGCTTGGGCAGGCGGGGGTCGTTGATCAGGGCCACAAAGAGGGTGGGGACCCCGGGCAGCATGGTGGGCCGGTATTTCCGCATGGCCTTGATAAAGCTGTTGATATCGAAGCGGGGCAGCACAATGATCTTGGCCCCCTGGGACATGGGCCAGTTGAGACAGGCAGTGAGCCCGAAGGAGTGCGAAAAGGGGAGCAGGGCCATGAGGCGTTCGCCGCCGAACCGCACCTGGGGCAGCCAGGCGCTGATCTGGGCCACGTTGGCCATGAGGTTGCCGTGGGTCAACCTGGCCGCCTTGGGGGTACCGGTGGTGCCGCCGGTATATTGCAGCACCGCCAGATCCCCGGGTGCAGGCTCAGGCGGGGTGGGCTGGACGGGATATTTCAGCAACTCCCGGAAGGCATAGCGCTGCGGCCCCGGCTCGAAACCGGTGGCCAGGCCATCCCGCCGGGCCTTGAAGGGATAGAGCCAAGACCGGGGCCAGGGGAGAGCCTCCGCCAGGCTGGTAATGATGACATGCGTCAGGTCAACCTGAGCCCGAATTTCTTCTAATCGGGGCAGGAAGTGGTCCAGGAGCACCAACCGCTGGGCGCCGGAGTCGGCCAGTTGATAGGCCAGTTCCTTGGCGCTCAGGAGGGGGTTGAGCATCACCACCACAGCGCCCAGGCGCAGGGCGGCATGATAGGCCATCACCAGTTGGGGACAATTGGGGAGGAAAATTCCCAGGCGCTCACCAGGGGCCAGCCCCAGGTTTTGCAGGGCGCTGGCCAGGCTGGCCGTCCGGGTGTTGAGTTCGCCGTACGTGGTGGTCCGGCCGAAAAACACCAAAGCCGGGGACTGGGGAGATTGTTCCGCCGCTTGCAGCAACAGCCGGGGCAAGGAGGTGGTGACCGGCCCCACGGTGAGAGGCACTCCCGGGTCATAATGCGCCGCCCAGGGAAAGGTCATCATTGCCCTCCTCTAATGCTGGTGGGAGCCTCCTTCCTGGCATTCAGAGCAGGTACAGACCTGCTGCTCTTCGAGATCCTCAGGGGTGGCCTCCCGCACCTGGCGGATGGTAAAGGAAACTTCCAGGTCTTTGCCCGCCAGGGGATGGTTAAAGTCGACGAGCACCGATTCGTCCCGCACCTCTTCGACGATGAAGTAGACGGCCTGACCGTCTTCGTTTTCGGTCTCGAACACCAGGCCCGGGCGCAACTCCACCTCCGGCCCGAAGTCGGAACGGGGGACTTCCATGAGCAGTTCGTCGTCAAATTCGCCGTAGGCCTGTTCGGCCGAGAGGTTGATGACTTTGGCGTCATTTACTTTCATGCCGAGCAGGGCTTCTTCCAGCCCCGGAGGCATCGCCCCGCCGCCCATGCAGAAAGAGATTTCCTCCGGCTTCCCATCAGGGGGATAGGTCTCGGCCTCACCCAGGTTGATGAGATAATCAATGGTCACAAAGGAATTCTTATCGATGTTCATGGTGTTCTCCTGAAAAAAAATCAGCACGTAACCCATTGAACCGGGATTAACATGCATTCGTTGCAGAACCTCAGCCAGCTAACCGGGGACGGGCCGCCGGATTGCAAGCCACCTGCGGCAGGGGCCGGCGCCAGACCTCCCCTATGCTTTGGTGCCCATGATGATCCGGCCGGTATTGAGCAGGTTGCACGGCACCGACTGGTGCACGGAAATGCCTGCGTCTTTCATGACCCGGATGACGTCCAGATCGGTGGTGAAGCCGACGCGGACAAAAACCGGGGCCATGACGTCCTCGACGCGACCCCAGAGACTGCCGTTCTGAGAGCGGGTGTGGTTAACCGCAATGATCTGGCCGCCGGGCTTGACTACCCGGTGGATCTCCCGGCAGACCTTATAGGGGTCCTGGACCGTGGTGATCACGTAGGCGGCCATGACGAGGTCGAAATGATTGTCGGGAAATTCCAGGCGGGAGGCGTCCATGACGTGCAAGTCGAAGCGGCAGCCGCTATTGATATTGGCGGCTTTTGCCCGGGCCCGTTCGATCATCGCCCGGGAAATGTCGATCCCCACCAGCTTGGTCCTCGGGGGATAGAAATCCAGGGTGGAACCGGGACCCACGCCGATCTCCAGGACCTGCTGGTTAGGCCGTCGGGGCACATATTTAAAGGCCTTGCGGCGGCCGGGGCCCAGGAGTTTGCCAAAAACGTATTCATAGAACGGCGAAATAAACGAATATAATTGTTCCATGTAACGTGGATTAACTTGGCATTTCATATAAAATCCTCTTTTCGGATAGAAACTAAGCAGCCGGGCGAAAAAAATTCGCTGGCGTATCGGCTAAAATATCCAATTGTACCCTACAGCCCATTGGAAAGTAAATCTCTAATTTCCTCCGTCGGCCGGCGGCATGGCTCCGGACCTTACCAACTCTACCTCCCAGGTATCCCGAGCTTGATGGTATTTCAAGAGATAGGCGCGATCCGCCACCTTGACCTTGAAGCAGAGATGACCTGGAGCCACCCACTGCTCCATGACCTGGTGCACTTCCAGCCAAGTCCGCCCCCAGGTAAAACGCCGGGGGCGTTCATGGAGTCGAAACCCGGAGTATGTCTCTACCCGGCACTTCATCCGTCAGTGGCTATTAAAACGACATTGGGATAAAACAGGCTGGTGCCCGCCCCTGGAATCCTGGCCGGTACCGACTCTCGGTTGCGAACCGGAAACCCGTTGCAATAGTAACACGAGTAATTTACAATGGCAATGAATCATTAACGTAATTGTATATTTGGCCCCCTCGGGGGGCCGATAATCAATGCCCGCTGAGAGGCGCCCGGATACTATATCTCGTTGACGGGGGGAGAGGTTTTTATACATGTCGTTTACAAAAACCATGGGAATGCGGCGGGTGGTGATCACCGGCGTGGGTATGGTGACGTCTTTGGGCCTCGATGTGCCCACCGTGTGGAAGCGGTTGCTGGCCGGTGAATCCGGGGTAAGACGCCTGAACCGCTTTAATCCCGAACTCGTAGAACGCTACCGCATTCCGGAGGATTTCCCCATCATCGGCGGGGCCATCGAGCATTTTGATCTGAAAGAAATTTTGCAGACCCGCAAAAAAGAAGTCACCAAGGAAGACTTGAAACAAATCAAGTACACCGATCGCTTTACCCAGTTTGCCCTGGCCGCCAGCGTTGAGGCGGTGCATGACTCGGGTCTCAACCTGGAGGTGGAGGACCCGTATCGGGCCGGGGTGATCATTGCCAGTGGCATGGGCGGGGTCAGCTCATGGGAGGATGGGGTCCAGAAACTCCTGGCCGAAGGGGTGCGCCGGGTTTCCCCCTTCCTGGTGCCCAAGATGATTCCCAACCTGGCCGCGGGCAACGTCTCCATCCGCTTTAAAGCCAAGGGTCCCAATATTGCCCTGTCCACCGCCTGCGCCGCCGGGGCCCATGCCATCGGCCTGGCCTACCGCTCCATCCAAATGGGAGAAGCGGACCTCATGGCCGCGGGGGGTACTGAGGCCGCGGTGACGATCCTGACCATGACGGCCTTTTACCGCATGGGGGCCCTGGCCGTGGGCTACAATGACCACCCCGAGGCTGCCAGCCGTCCCTTTGATCTCAAGCGCTCCGGCTTTGTCATGTCCGAAGGCGCCGGCATCCTGGTACTGGAGGAACTGGACCACGCCCTGGCCCGCAACGCCAATATCTATGCCGAAATCGTCGGCTTCGGGATGACCGGCGATGCCCACCACATTACCGATCCGGATCGGGAGGGCGCCAAGCGCTGCATTCAGCAGGCCATGAAAGATGGTGGCGTCACCTGCGCCGACATTGATTACGTCAACCCCCATGCCACCGCCACCCCCGTGGGCGATCGCAACGAAACCTGGGCTTTGAAAGATATTTTTGGCGATCGCGCCTCACAGCTGCTGGTGAGCGGCACCAAGTCCATGACCGGCCACCTGCTGGGCGCCGCCGGGGCGGTGGAAGGCATTCTTTGCGCCCTGTCCATCCGGGACGGGAAGGTGCCGCCCACCATCAACCTGGACAACCTGGACCCGGACTGTGCCGGGCTCGATATCGTCACCGGGGAGGCCCGGTCTGCCGATATCCGCCACGTCCTGTCCAATTCCTTCGGATTCGGCGGCACCAATGCGGCCCTGGTGTTCAAACGCTATGAAGACTGAGAACTAACCGGCAGCGGTCAGCTTGCAGCAGTCAGTTTTTAGCGGCGAAAGTGAAATTTAAGGCCACGACAAGCCGCGCCCCGGTATTAAACCATGTGGGGGCGCATTTTATTGCGCCCTTTTATGATCCATTCGCCAACTCTTGCTAACTGACTGCTAAAAGCTGATAGCTCATTGCTGACCATGACCGCCGCTCCCAAACCCATCCGCATCGCCATCGTCTTAAACGGGCAGGAATTCGTCTGCCATGCGGTCATGCTGCCCTTCTCCCTGGAAGGTTACCCGCCGGTGGAACTCGTCTTGTACGGCCGCCAACCCGAAACCCCGGCCCCTGGCCTGACCGTGAACCTCCTGCCGGATTTGCACCCGGAGGGGTTCGATCTCATCCTGGACGGCCAGTTCCTGACCGCCGGGATAGACGATTTTTTCCCGGACCGGCTGGATAACCTCGTAACCGGCCCTGCCGCCAGCTTTCTGAAAACCGTGGTGTGCCAACTCCAGGAGTTGCGCCAGAAGCAGGAGATCAACGCCGGCGTCATCATGGGCGCCACCGATGGACTCATCACCATCAATTCCGATCACGTCATCATCGGTTACAACCAAGGGGCGGAGCAGATGTTCGGGTACACCCGCACCGAAGCCCTGGGCCAGGACCTGAAACTCATTATTCCGCCGCCTTACCAAGAAGTCCACGTGGACTATCTGCGGCGCTATCTGGCCACCCGGGAGGCCCACGTGCTCGGGCGGCAACGGCGCCTCACCGCCCGGCGCCGGGACGGGCAGGAATTTCCCCTGAGCATCTCCTTTTCCGTGGCCGAGATTCAGGGTAACCTGTATTTTACCGCCATCATGCGGGACATTACCGAATATAAAGCCATGGAAGACCGGGTGCTCAACGCCGAACGCCTGGCCGCAGTGGGCAGTACCGTGGCCCACATCGCCCACGAAATCAAAAACCCCCTCATCATCATCGGGGGGTTTGCCCGGCAGCTTCTCAAGGCCCCGGGATTTGACGACCCGGCCCGCCGAAAATTGTCCATCATGGCCGAAGAAGTGAGTCACCTGGAGGAAATGGTGGCCGAGATGCGGGATTTCGTGCGCCAGCCGGCGACCGTCAAGCGCCCGGGGCAGATCGCGGCGGTGGTTGACGAAGCCCTGGAATTGTTCCAGGATACTTTTAAGGAGCATAATATCCAGGTGCGCCGGGTGGAAGAAACGCCGCTGCCGCCCGTGGCCTTCGACCCCAAGCAGGTGCACCGGGTGCTGATCAATTTATTGAAGAATGCCGTGGAGGCCATGCCCACAGGCGGAGAGATCTCCATCACCAGCCGGGTTGCGGGAACCAACGCAGAAATCAGCGTCAGCGACACCGGCGCCGGTATGCCGCCGGAGGTGGCAGACAATATTTTTCAGCCCTATTTCACCACCAAGGAAAAGGGCACCGGACTGGGGCTGGCCATCTGCCAGAATATCATGACCGAGCACGGCGGCTGTCTCTTTGCCGACAGCACCCCGGGCCGGGGGGCTACCTTCACCATCCAACTGCCCTTACAGGAGACCTCCCCGGCTGACGGGGGCACCCGGCCCATAGAGGAAAACCGCGGCTAGCGCGGCGTTTCGTGGCCGCTAACCATGGCCGATAGAGAAGCGAATCCATTGATGGCGGGCAATGCCTGCCCTCCATTAAAATCAACTGCGGCGGGCCTAACTGCTCGCAGCTCACTGCTCACGGCTCTATGAAAAAATGACCAGCGCCCCTAAACCCATCCGCATCGCCATCGTCTTAAACGGGCAGGAATTCATCTGCCAGGCGGTGACGCTGCCCTTTTCCCTGGAAGGTTACCCGCCGGTGGACCTGGTTTTGTACGGCACCAAACCCGAGGTGGCAGCCGGCTGCCAGGTGAACCTCTTACCCGATTTAGATCCCCAGGCTTTTGACCTCATTCTGGACGGCCAGTTTATGACCGCCGGGCGCCCGGCGTTTTCGCCGGCAACGGTGGACAATCTCATCACCGGTCCCGTGGCTCGTTTCCTCAACGAGCTGGTGTGCCAGCTCCAGGAGTTGCGCCAGAAGCAGGAAATCAACTCCGGCATCATCAACAGCGCCACCGACGCCATTATCACCATCAACGAGGACCACGTCATTGTGGGCTACAATCTGGGGGCGGAGCAGATGTTCGGCTTCACCCGGGGCGAAGCCCTGGGCCAGGACCTGTCCATCATCATTCCGCCGCCTTATAAGGCCGATCACCGGGATTACGTGCGCCGTTATATGGCCACCCGGGAGGCCCGGCTGATCGGCAAGCACGCCCGCCTCAGCGCCCAGCGCCGGGACGGCGGCGAATTCCCCATCAGCATCTCCTTTTCCGTGGCCGAGATACGGGACAACCTTTATTTTACCGGCATCATCCGCGACATCACCGAATATAAGGAGTTGGAAGACCGGGTGCTCCATACCGAACGCCTGGCCGCGGTGGGCAATACCATGACCCATATCGCCCATGAAATCAAAAACCCCCTGCTCATCATTGGGGGGTTCGCCCAGCAGCTGATCAAGGTCCCGGGCCTGGACGACAAGTCCCGCCGCAAGCTGTCCATGATAGCCGAAGAGGTGAGGCAGCTGGAAGAGATGGTGGCCGAAATGCGGGAATTTGTCCGCCGCCCGCCGGCCCAAAAGCGCCCGGGGCAGCTTGGCGACGCCCTTACCAATGCCCTGGAACTGTTCCAGGATACCTTTAAGGAGCATAATATCCAGGTGCGCCGGGTGGAGGAGACCCCATTGCCGGCGGTGAATTTCGACCCCAAGCAGGTGCATCAGGTGCTGATCAATCTCTTGAAAAACGCCCTGGAGGCCATGCCTGACGGCGGGGAGATCACCATCACCAGCCGGGTTCAGGGGGCCAACGCCGAAATCAGCCTCGCCGATACCGGCGAGGGTATGCCCCCGGAGGTGGCGGGCAATATTTTTCAGCCCTATTTCACCACCAAGGATAAGGGGACGGGCCTGGGGCTGGCCATCAGCCAGGGCATCATCTCCGAGCACGGTGGCATAATTCTGGTAGACAGCACCCCGGGCCAAGGCACCACTTTTACCATCCAGCTGCCCGTAAACGAAGCGCCAGTGGTGGAGGGGTAATTTGTTTCTGGTTCCCAAGCTCCCGCTTGGGAACCCCATTGCAGGCAAAGCTCCTGCTTTGCGAGAGAATCATCTATGTATTGCACCAGATGGCCCAAGCAGGAGCTTGGGAACGAGGGCAAGGCGGGATGCGCTGCGCTTTACTGCTACGGGATACGGGCCTTAACTGGATTGATGGTGCGTAGGACGCACCCTACGAAAGACTTTTCAGGGCAGTCACTCATGGGCCTTTGCCCCACCCGTAAAGCATGAAAATGTTGGTGGGGCGGGCCTCCGCGCCTGCCATGCAGTCCGCACAGGCTGGAAAGCCTGTGCTACCGGAAGGATTTTTCAGGACAGGAGAACTCTCTGAGTTATAGGGCCGATAATTTGGCGATCAAGCCGGACGCCGCCCCGTTGCTTGAGGTCAGGGACCTGACGGTAAACTTCGATGTGGCCCGGGGTAAGGTCAGGGCCGTGGCCGGGGTGAGCTTCGATCTGGCCCCCGGCGAGACCCTGGGGCTGGTGGGCGAATCGGGCTGCGGCAAGACCGTCACCGCCTTGTCTATCCTGCGGCTCCTCCAGACTCCCCCGGCGGAGGTCACCGGCGTGATCCGCTTTCAGGGCGAAGACCTGACGACCTGCCCGGAGGCCCGCATGCGCCAGATCCGGGGCGACCGCATTGCCATGGTCTTCCAGGAACCCATGACCGCCCTGAACCCGGTCCTCACCATCGGCGAGCAGGTGGCCGAGGCCCTGCGCCTTCACCGCGGCATGTCCCACCCGGAGGCCTGGCGTGAAGCGGCCGCGGCCCTGACCCGGGTAGGCTTCCCCGACGCCTCCCACCGCCTGGGGCAATATCCGCACCAGCTCTCGGGGGGCTTGCGCCAGCGGGCCCTGATGGCCATGGCCCTGGCCTGCGACCCGGACCTGCTCATCGCCGACGAGCCCACCACCGCCCTGGACGTGACCATCCAGGCCCAGATCCTGGCCTTGCTGGCCAGACTCAAGGCGGAATTGGGGCTGGCGGTGTTGTTCATCACCCACAACCTGGGGATCGTGGCCCAGACCGCCGACCGGGTGGCGGTGATGTATGCCGGGCTCATGGTGGAGGTGGCCTCCACTGAGGAACTCTTCCGGCATCCTAATCACCCGTATACCGTGGGGTTGCTCAATTCCGTGCCCCGGCTGGATTTCAGCCACCCGCCCGGGGAAATCCTCTCGGCCATCGCAGGCCACCTGCCGGCGGAGCCCCCCTCGGGCTGCCTCTTTCGGGACCGCTGCCCCCTGGCCCATGGCCGCTGCCGGGAAGAACCGCCCTGGGTGGAGGTGGGCCCCGGACACCAGGTACGCTGTTGGAATTATGTCTGAACTGCTGGAAGCCCAGGACTTAAGCTGCTACTTCCGCCTGGCCGGCGCCTGGGGTAAAGGGCCGGTGCTCAAGGCGGTGGACGGGGTGAGTTTTGCCCTGAATCCCGGGGAGACCCTGGGGCTGGTGGGGGAGTCCGGCTGCGGCAAATCCACCCTGGGCCGCCTGGCGCTGGCCCTCTTGCCTCCCACCCGGGGCCGCATCATCTTCGCCGGGGAAGACCTGGCCCGGGTCTCCCACAAACATCTGAAGGAGCTGCGGCGCCAGATCCAGATCATCTTCCAGGACCCCTATTCCTCTCTTAACCCCCGCATGACCGCGGGCCAGATCCTGGAAGAGCCCTTCGTCATCCATAACCTGGGCCGCCGCCCCGAGCGCCGGGCCTGGGTGGAGGAGCTGCTCACGGAAGTGGGGCTGACCGCTGACGTCGCCGACCGCTATCCCCACGAATTCATCGGCGGCCAGCGCCAGCGCCTGGGGATCGCCCGGGCCCTGGCCTTAAAACCCCGGCTCATCGTGGCGGACGAGCCCGTCAGTGCCCTGGACGTCTCCATCCAGGCCCAGATTTTGAACCTCCTGGCCGAGCTCCAACAGCGCCACGGCCTGACCTACCTCTTCATCTCCCACGACCTGGGGGTCATCTCCCAGATCAGCAACCGGGTGGCCGTGATGTACGTGGGCCGCCTGATGGAAATGGCCTCCCGGGAAGTTCTGGCCGCCGGGCGACTGCACCCCTACACCGAGGCCCTGCTCGCCGCGGTGCCCCGGCCCACCCCGGAGCGGACCTATAACCCCCCGATCCTCAAGGGGGAGCCGCCCAGCCCGGTCAACGTCCCCCCGGGCTGCCCCTTCCACCCCCGCTGCCCCGAGGCCCAATTCCCCCTCTGCCGGGAGTCCGTCCCCGCCTTACGGGAAACCGCCCCGGACCACCGGGTCGCCTGCCATTTCCGGTAGCTATCCTGCCGGGCTGCCAGGCGAGGCGACGTAGCCTAAATTATGCCGCCACTCATGGGCGCGGAGTCGGCAGGTAACTGCCTCTCTCCACACCAAGTTGAAACCGGAATCAAGAATTTTGCCCGGGAGGGGAAGACCGGTCAGTTAAGATGAGGTGGCCGGAGATGAGGGCGAGCTTTCTTCCGGATATTTGCCTCGAATGGCCGTAATGACATCGTAAATGGCCAGAAAGGCGTGCACCACTTCCGGATCGAAAAGCTTACCTGACTGATCTTTAATGTAACTCAGGGTCGTGGTCTCGGACCAGGCATCTTTATAGGCTCTTGGGGACACCAGGGCATCGTAGACGTCGGCCAGGGCCACGATGCGGGCGGCAATAGGGATTTCCTCCCCCCGTTTCCCCTGACCAAACCGGAGCTGGTCCTGGTAAATATCATCGATTTTTCCTGGATATCCCGTACCATCCCATTTTTCATGATGATTCAGAGCGATTTCCGCCGACAGGACATCCAGGTCGGACTCCTGGTTCCGGAACAAACGGGCCCCATGAATCGTGTGGTACTGCATGATCCGGAATTCTTCGGAATTCAGCTTGTCGGGTTTTCTCAGGATGAGGTCAGAAATGGCCACTTTCCCCAGATCGTGCAGCATGGCGGCAATTCTCAGCGAGTCTTTGTTGCGCTTGATCTCGTCGTCGGCAATACCCTGCTTGAGGGACCACTGATGATAGACCTCGGCGGCATAGGCGCCGACCCGGTTGGCATGCAGCCCCGTTTCCTTGGGGTCACGCAGTTCGCACATCTGGATCATTCTCATGATGATCTCCCGGGTCATCATGGCGCGTTCAATCGCGGCGGCGGCGTTATCGGCAAAGTGCTTGAGCAATAGGAGGTCTCCGGGGGTAAAGGTTGAGGTTTGCCGGTCGTCGTTGAGGGGATTGAGAATTTGCATCACCCCCACCGTCTTGTTGTGGCTGGTTACGAGCGGCACCGCCAGGATTGATTGTGTCCGATAGCCCGACAGGCGATCAAAAGAATCATTGAAGGTGAAAGGCATCCCGGGCGGCAGGTGATAAGCGTCGTCAATCAGCAGGGGCTTCCCGGTCAGGGCCACGTACCCGGACAGCGAATGGTTATCAATCGCCACGGTGTGGCTCGAATAGAGATAGCGATTGACCTCGGAGGCGCCAAACAGGGTATCGTTCTGGATATAGCTGAAATTGAGGACATTATTCTCGATGAGATACATGGAGCCGGCGTCGGCCCGGGTCAACCGGCGGGCATGGAGAAGCACCTCAGCCAATAAGGCCTGCACATCTTTGATCTGAGACAGCCTTTCCATAACCTGTAATATTTTGGTGCAGTGATCCGCATCGTCATGAGCTTCCTTGCTGCCTGACTCACTTCTTTGAGAGGCCGGATTAACGCTCATCTTCGACTCCCGGGAGTCTTGCCCGGCTCGGTCAGGCCATTTCCGGGCTGGCGTCAGGCGCCGTCCTGGTAGGCTTGAGGAGATATTAGGGCTTATCGGCTAATATCTACCGGAGCTCCAGTTTGTTCTTCTACGGCCTTAAGAAAGCGGTTCCAGTCGATCCGCCCGGCCAGGTTCCGGTCCTGCACCCGTTTCATGGCGTACTGGAGCATATCCGGGATCTTATAATAGATATCCTCATGCACTTCAATATAGGTGCGCCCCTCAAGGAAGCCGATTTTCACGGGCTCATAAATGATCATCACCGAGGTGCCCACCGGGGTCATGTCAAAGAGCTTGACGATGTCCTCCGGGTAGTGCCGGATGCAGCCGTGGCTCACCAGGCGGCCCACCCCCATGGGCGCGGCGGTGCCGTGGAGGCCGTAGTGGGACAGCCCCATCCAGCGGTTGCCCACGGGGTTGTCTTCCCCCGGGGGCATGTAGGACATGCCGTATTTGGCCTGCAATCCCGGCGGAATACGCCAGCCCGGGTTGACCGCCTTGTTCTGGACCCGGAAGCGCTGGTTAAAGGGAGTCTTGTAGTCCAGCACCCCGATGCCGATGGGGAAGGTCCAGACTTCGTGCTTATCCGGGAAAAACCGGTAGCCCCGGAGTTCCGCCACGTTGAGCAGGTAGCCGGGGGGCGAGGTGTCGGAGGGCAGGATCCACTGGGTGGGTATGACGATATCGGTTTCCCAGGGCAGATAGAAATGATCCAGGGGGCGATGGAAACGGGCCAGTTCCCAAAACCCCAGGTCATATTCCCGGGCGATCTTGTAGAGATTCTCATAGCGCACGATGTGGTGCGTCTGGGGCTGGCCCACCACGGTGACCGCGGATGGGTCCCCGCCCGGGTTGGTCGGGAAGCGGTAGGTGAACGGCCCGGCCGCGACCGCGGGGTTCCCGGCCATGATCAGCCAGCCCAGCAGCAAAAAGGCCCAAAATCTCCACATCCTTAGCATTGCAGACATTTTATCGAAAACAGTGGGGTAAACCAAGCAAAAAGGCCCGACTGGCGGCCGAGTGGCGCCGGCCCCGGAGAATAACCAGGTTTTCCCAAGGCTTACCAGCCGCAGAAAGGGCTTGCGCCTT
>JAUSOZ010000182.1 GCA_030655955.1 Deltaproteobacteria bacterium | reverse complement strand
GACAATTTTCTTGACCTCGGCTTTGAGATCGTCCAGGGGTGCAAAGGCTTGCTGGACAATGAGGCGGCGAATCGCCCCATAGCGCTTTTCCAGGTCAAGCCGGAGCTGCTGGTCGATGAGCTCATTCATGAACTTATTCTCGACCCTCGCCCGGTCGGCCTCCGGGCACGAATCAAGAAATTCCAGGGTAACTTTGACATATCCGGCCTGAGCCGGCTCAACCCGGTTGCCGCATAATCCTGAGAGGGCGTAAGCGGCCGCGAAGACCGCTTCTTTTTCGTAAAGCGCCTTGCTGAGAGTGACTTCAAAACCGTTTGGTTTTCTTTTGACTTTAGTGTCCATCAGTGTTCCTTCTTTCTAACCATACGAAGCAGAATGCGATACTCTAACAATATTTATTATTGATGCAAGAGAGACAGTCAGAGAATCGCAATAATTTTTATCATAAATGTGAAAGCGCAATATATTCCTGTAAAAAACCTCAGTAGGGAAATCATCGAAGAAGTGATGTTTCAAATTTTTAGCGCTAAGCAACTATGGGGAAGGGATGGCAGAATTATAACTTATAATTGACGACACAGATTAAATAGCTCACGTCACTTATAGCGATTAAATTAATTTTTCCTTATTTAAAAATTGATTATGCCAAATAAATTTTGTGGGATTAAAACTTAACGTCTGAAGCCGTTATAATGCGAGTAATGGGCCCGATGCGCGTAGTGAGCATAGTGCGAGCTGTGGTTTCTATGCGAATAATGGTTCCAATGCCGGGCTAACGTTAAGTCTTTCTCCTGGCTCATTTTAGGAAGCATATCAGCGCTGTGTTTCAAATAAAGCGGGGTGGTGGTTTTAACCGCGTTCAGTTGATTTGCCGGCGGTTGGGGAATGGGGGTCGCAGAAGCGGGCCAGATACCGAAAAATGACAGAATTCCCAAAACAACGTAAGCCACCTTGGCCCCGATTTTTTTCATGGTGTCCTCCGCTATAAAAGACTGCTTAAGGGGGTATCGGCTGAAAGGTCCGCTCACAAACCACCGCTTCCCTGCGGCCATTTTCCCCTCTAGCTCCCAGGGAAATTTCTTCTGCACCCCTTATAATGAAAAGAGGTTAGAAAGTCAACGGAAAATTGGCTCGGTCCCAGTCAAAACAGTCAACTGTTCGCCAACTCCTGCCCCGCTGAAACCGGGAATATTGAGAAGGCTCAAGGCTCAGCGCCTCTGCTCTCAATATGGGCTCATGGTGTACTTCTGCTCGCCCTGGGGCACGTACCACTTGATGAAGTTGTAGTCGATGCCAGCAGGGGCCGGCTTGATGCCCCGGAAGCGCCGGGAAATGGCCGGCAGGGCGTCGGGGACGAACAGGAAGGTGTAGGGCTGGTCCTCGGCAACAATCTCCTGGAAGCGGAAGTAGGCCTGCCGCCGCTTTTCCCGGTCGAAGGTATGGCGCCCCTCGGCCAAGAGCTTGTCCACCTCGGGGTTTTTGTAGCCGATGACGTTGAGCTCGCCGGGCTTGGTCTTGGTGGAACTCCAGATGTCGAACTGGTCCGGGTCCAGGCCGGTGTTCCAGCCCAACAGGATCGCCTCGAACCGCCCCTTTTCGATGAATTCTTTGAGAAAAGCGGCCCACTCCACCTGCCGGATCTTCACCAGGATGCCTACGGCCCGGAGCCGGCTCTGGATGATCTCGGCGGTGCGTTGCCGGGTATCGTTGCCCTGGTTGGTGAGGATGGTGAACGCAAAGGGGGCGCCGTCCTTGGTGAGAACCCCGTCGGCATTGGGGGTCCAGCCGGCTGAGGCCAGCAGAGCCTTGGCCTTGGCGGGATCGTAGGGGAATTTGGGCACGTTGGGGTTGTAGTACCAGGTGCCGGGCTTATAAGGACCGTAGGCCTCTTCCCCCAGGCCCATGAGCACCCCGTCGATGATCTCTTTTTTATTGATGGCATGGGTCAACGCCTGGCGCACCCGCCGGTCGGCGAACCGGGAATCGTTCAGGTTGTACCCCAGGTAGATGTAGGAAAAGGGCATGTAGCGATACTTTTTAAACATGCGCTTGAACTTGGGATACTCCGTCTGGCGGCTGTACTGGATGGCATTGAGGCCCATACGGTCAAGGTTGCCGGCCTTGAGCTCCATGAACATGGTGGCCGTGTCCGGTTTTACCAGATACACGAAGCCGTTGAGATAGGGGCGGCCCTCAAAATAATTGGGGTTGTACGCCAGGGCGATCTTTTCCCCGGCCCGCCACTCCTTGAAGATATAGGGGCCGGTGCCCACCGGGTGTCGCGCCAGGGGCGACTTGGTGATGTCTACGCCCTCCAATAGGTGCCGGGGCAGGATATTCAGGCCCCAGGAGCCCAGGGCTGGGGCAAAAGGCTGAGGATAGGTGACCCGGAAGGTGAAATCGTCCGGCGCCTCGGCCTTTTTTACCTGGAGATAGTCCCCGGAATAGGCGGTGGGGGTCTTGGGGTCCACCATCACTTTGTAGGTGAACAACACGTCCTGGGCCGTGAACGGGGCGCCGTCCTGCCACTTGACCCCCTTACGGAGATGGAAGGTAATGGTGAGCCCGTCCGGGGAGATGTCCCAGCTTTCGGCCAGGTCCCCCACTAGGTTGAGGTTGCCGTCATACTTCACCAGACCGTTGTAAATCAGGGAGATGATGCTGGCCGAGGACGAATCCATGGCCAGGGGAGGGAGCAAAGTGCTGGCGTCCCCGATGGAGGCGTCGATGAACAGATCGCCGTAGGCCGGGCCGGTGTCCGGGCCGCCATAGGTCTTCTCCTCCTCCTGGGCCTTGCAGCCGGCCAGGATTGCAGCCATCACAGCTATCAGAAGCAGGAAAACCAACCACTTCCGTCCATCAAGCCCCTGGTGCGCCAAACAGAATCTCATTGCCTAACCTCAAGTGGCACAGGCCTCTGGCCGGTGGGCCCAAGTTGGGAAGCCTGGACCACCAGCATTTTATGTATCAACAGTCTCGACGAAAAACTGTTTCTATCTCACGGTAGGGGCGGGTTTGGAACCCGCCCCTACCGTGAGATAGACAGACTTCATGGACCCCATGCCAGATTTTCGCTTGCCCCGGCCCCGCCTTTTAGATACATTTAACAAGTCGGGACGTGGCTCAGCCTGGTAGAGCACAGCGTTCGGGACGCTGGGGTCGGAGGTTCAAATCCTCTCGTCCCGACCATCCTCCCGGGGCGGTAAGCAAAAAACTTACCTCCCATCCTGCGTGATTCCAATTTTCCCGGCCTACGGGACCGTCAACCCGAGATATCCCGCTTCATCGGCTCGAACTCGTCTTTGTTGATTTCCCCTTTGGCGTAGCGTTTTGAGGATATCCAGGGCGGTTTCGCCCTCAAAGCCACGGCCGGGAACCCAGGTTCGGCTGGACCGGTTGCGCCCGAAGATGAAGTAGAGGCACAGGCCGATAATGACGATCCAGAAGATGGGCATGAACAGGGGGAAGACCCACAGGTGCCATTGCCAGAAATGTTCGGGATACATGGGTCAAGCCTCCTTTTTCAATTCCCCACCTTAATTTCTCCTAATCTAACGTTTACTGGCGTGCAATATAGTCAAACCGATAATTTCTTTGCCCTCATATCGTAGGATAATATCATTATCAGTCAATTCGCTATCGGTGGCATGGCTGGGTTTTTTAAAATTGATATAGAGTACATCAGCTTCGGCATCATAAGAAGACCACAAATACTTCTGGGGCGCCCCCTTGACAGCCGGAATGATCTTTAAATATTGCTCTACCATTTCTATGGCCATAACTGCTTCCTCCGCTGCAACGACCTGATTTTACTGGTTATAAACACAGTGATAATGAACCCGTCGTCTGCCAACTCTCGATAAACCGCCACCAGGTGTTTTTCAGGAAATAATTCTCGTACCGCCAAAAGCTCACCTTCTCCACCGGCCAGAACTCGGTCGGGTTTTGCCACAGTCTCCAGGACCTCCAGTCGGAAACCGGCCAGTTCACAATGCTCCTCGGTTATATGCGCCCAACGCTCATCAGTCAGACGAATAGGAGTTCTGTGGATAGATAAGATTATGTCCTGCAAGTGGTCTATCCTTTAATCCAATAATATTCTTTTCACTATAGAGTCACAGGAACACAGAGGTCACCCCCGCCGGCGCCAGCGCGGGCCGGCCGGGGTATCGGTGATCTCGATGGACCGGGCGGCCAGCTCATCCCGGATCTTATCCGCCGCGGCCCAATCCCGGGATCTCCGAGCCTCTTCCCGGGCCGTAAGAAGCGCCTCGATCCCCTCATCCGCAGCCTCCGCCGGCGGCGCCAGGTTCATCACGCCCAGGACTTCGTCCAGTTCCTGGAAGCGGGTCAGGATGGCGGCGGCGGCGGCGTGCCCCAGGCGCCCGTGGTCGATGTCGGTGTGGAATTCTCCCACCGCGGCGAACAGCGCCGACAGGACCCGGGAAATGTTGAGGTCGTCATCCAGGGCGGCAATGCACTCCTTTTTCAGCAAAAAGAGGCGCTCTTCGATGGCCGGGGTGAGGGGGGCCTCGCCGGTTATCAGGGCCAGGCGCTCCAGGAAGTGGTCCAGGCGGGCCCGGGCCACGGCCGTGGCCTTGAGGTTGGTGCCGCTTACCGCCAGGGGCTTGCGGTAGTGGGCCCCCAGGAGAAAGTAGCGCACCTCCTCGCCCCGGTAGCCCTGGGCCATCAGGTCCCGCACCGTGACCAGACCCGCTTCTTTCAGGGGGTGGCCGTCCTTGAGGACCTGCTCGCAGTGGAGCCAGGACCGGGCCTTGGGTTTGCCCGTGGCCGCAGTGAAGAGAGCATTTTCGTTTTCATCGTGGGGAAAGAGCGATTCCACGCTGCCCACATGAAAATCCACCGTTTCTCCCGGGTGTTTCAAGGCCATGGCGGCGGACTCCAGATGCCAGCTGGGGCGCACCTGACCCCAGGGGGTGGTGTAGTAGAGGCCTCTTTTCAGTTCCGCCAGCTTGGCGCGTTTCAGCAGGGTGAAATCCCGGGGGTTTTCCTTGGCGTACTCGTCCAGATCCACGGTTTTACCCATCCGGATCTTGCTCAGGTCCACGCCGGAGAGGCGCCCGTAGTCCTTGAAGCGGGAGATGTCGAAATAGACCGAGCGCAATTTTTCATAGGCGTAGCCCCTCTCCAGGAGCTTCCGGGTGAGGTCCACCATAGCGTCGATGTGGTCCGAGGCCAGGGGGTAGAGGACGTCGCCCTGGATGCGCAACGCTTCCGTATCCCGGAAGAATTCCTGCCGAAAGTGCCCGGTGAATTCCTGCAAGTTCTGGTTGGCGGCCGCGGCCCCGGCCATGGCCCGGTCATCCAGGTCGATGAGGCTTACCACCTGCCGGACCTTGAAGCCCCGGAAGCTGAGGTAACGGTGAAGCAGGTCGGCCACCACCAACCGCCGGGCCACCACCAGGGAGAGGTGGCCGTAAAGGGCCGGGCCGTCGGCAAAAATGCTGGCCTCCCCCGGGCACCGGGGTTCGAAGGCCTCTTTGGCCCGGGCCATGGTGTTGTAAAAGCGGAGGGTGGGGGCCTCCTTTTCGGTGAACAGGGAGGTGGAGAGGTAGCGTTCGCCGCTGTCAGGAGCGATGGCCACGATGAGGCCGCCCGTCAGTTCCCGGGCTTTGCGGATGGCCACGGCCACCGCCGCCCCGGAGCTCATGCCCAGGAACAGGCCTTCCTGGCGGGCCATTCTCCGGGCCGTCTCATAGGCCTCCTCGTCCTCGATGTTAACGATCTCGTCCGCCCTGGTCTTATTGAAAATCCCCGGCTTATAGGACTCCTTCATGTTTTTCAGACCCTGGATGGCGTGGCCCAGAAAGGGCTCCACTCCCACCACCTGGATGTCGGGATTGAACCGCTTCATGCCCTCATAGAGACCCATGAGGGTGCCGGTGGTGCCCATGGTCACCACCACCATGGTGACCTTGCCTTCGGTCTGCTCCCAGATCTCCCGGCAGGTGGACTCATGGGAGGCGGGGTTGACGGGGTTGTTGAACTGGTCCGCCAGAAAATACTTCTCCGGATGTTCCCGGGCCATCCGGTAGACCTCTTCGATGGCCCCGTCGGTCCCCAGGTGGGCCGGGGTCAGCAGGAGTTCGGCCCCCATGCCCTTGAGGATGCGTTTGCGCTCCAGGCTGGCGGACTCGGGCAGGGTCAGGAGCAGACGATAACCCTTGACGGCGCACACCATGGCCAAACCGATGCCGGTGTTGCCGCTGGTGGCTTCGATGATGGTCTTCTCCGGGGTCAGCTCTCCCGAGGCCTCCGCGGCCTCGATCATGGCCAGGGCCGGGCGGTCCTTGATGGAACCGCCGGGATTAAAATATTCCAGCTTGACGTAGATCTCCACCTGCGGATGGGGATTGAGGCGGTTCAGGCGGACAATGGGGGTCTGCCCGACGAGCTCCAGTACGTTATTGGCCTTGCGCAGCATAGCGGGATTCGAACTCCTGGCGTTGGCGCCGAGGCGCCGTATTAAGTTCCTTCCTCCTCACCCGCGGCGACACACGTTCCCGGCTTCTCCATTTCTTCGGCCAGGTAATTATTGATCAGGTTAATCAAGGCAAGGACGAAAAACCGGCGGGCCTCGGGC
>JAUSOZ010000176.1 GCA_030655955.1 Deltaproteobacteria bacterium | reverse complement strand
TTTCCATCTACCGCCACAATGAACGGCATGATCCCATCCGCCGGGATGCCACATCCCTTGGACAGGTACAGGTCCCGTTAATAATTCACGATCTTGTTGCTGCTGGGGACGACAGCGAGTTTTGAGGCCGGGGTGATCTCGTCGTCATCCCCCAGGCGGGCGTAGGGCACAAACTCAGAAGTGCGCTGCTGCTTCATCACCCCCCGGTGCAGGCCGGTCATGTTCGAGTAAATGTAGACCGGCTTCATCCGGGCCTTACGCACCAAGGCCACCAAGGGCAGGCCTTTCCATTCCCTGTCGTCAAGGTAAAGGTAGTCCCGCTCCATCATTTTGGTCAAGATGCGCTTCTTGCGGTCCTCGTCAATCATGCCGTATGAGGGTTCGTCCCATTTGAAGATTTCGCCCAGCCTCTTAAACATCCGCTCGTAGCCGCCGGCGTAGGTGGGGAGGAAGGCGATCACAACTGCGTCCTTCGGGATTTCGTCCAGCAGGTCGTAAATGTCCCGGGAGGTGTAAGCCTCCATCCGGGTCTCTTTCTTGCGCTCCCGGAGTTTCTCAACCGTGCCCTGGTGGAAGTCGGCGAAGGTGTTCATGTAATGCATCCAGTGGCGCTGCTTGAACAGATTGTTCGCCTTTTCGTATTTCAGAGCCTCAAATAAAACCATGACCGCGGCTGCTTTGCTCTCCTCGTCGGCCAGGTAGGGCTCCAGCCAGGCGAACTTCTCCTCCTGGACCTCCAAACGGAAGGGCTGTCCGGCCAAGTAGGCCCCCAGAATCCCGGAGTAAAGCGAAACGTCATTCCCCCAAAGTTTGGCCTTGGGCGCGTAGCGGGTGAGAAGCTGCTCCACCGTAAAAGCTCCAGAACACCCCACATAAACCTGCCGGCCATCGAAGGCCGGGCCGTTGTTCCCCAGCCATTTCCGGGTTTCTGCGTTTATGGTACCGATGAAGGCCATCTATCCTCTCTTGGAAAAGACCTTAAACTGCTTTATAATTGACAACACAGGAGGACAGTTCCCATGGGTAAAACCGACGTCTCCCAAGAGGCCGTCTCTTCAAAAGGAAAGCCGAACCGGAATGCCCAGGCCGCCGCCGGTCTCCTGCTGGTTTCCAACCTTGGCTGGAGCGCCGAAGAGGCGAAGGAAACGCGGGCCCGCCTGGCCGCCTTGGAAGAAGACTGGGACGCCCCGGGCATGGAGGAGTATGACCACCTATAAACGGGGGGACGTAATCCTCGTCAAATTCCCCTACTCGGACCTGGTTAGATATAAAAAGAGGCCGGCCCTGGTGGTCCAGGACGAGACCGTCGAAACCGGGTTGAGCCAGAGGGTGGTGGTTCAAATAACCTCCAACCTGAACCGCACCGGAGATACTCGGGTGCCGGTCAAGAAAGATAGTCCCGACGGCCAGGCCATGGGAATTCTCTCGGATTCCGTCATCGTTGCCGATCATCTGGCCACTGTCCTCCCCAGGGAAATCGACAAAGTGATTGGCCGCTGCACCTGTATGACAGAGGTTGAAACTGCGTTGAAACGGGTGCTTGGCATCTGATTTTTCCTTTTCAACCAATCCTGATCTGGAGCGGGTCGGTGGAATCGGACCACCAGCACCACCTGGTCGATGATGCCCTCACCACGAGTCCCCGCCCGGGAAATTATTTCTTCTCCATCTGTCGCCGGCGCCTTTCCATCTCCCGGGTCTGGTTCGGAGCCGGCTTAGGTTGGCCAAAGACCCTGCCGCACTTCGGGCATTCGATACGGACGGCGCCCTCAGGAACATTGTGCCTGGCGCCACAGGGACAGCGAAGCACTTTGCGTCTCATGTCTACCTCACCCATCCGGCCAATCCGGGATCGTTTCATCTATGGGTTCGTAGGGCTTCCTTTCCTGCAGCCTCCGAAGCCACTCTGCATGGCGTTTATGGCTGGGCATAAACTCCTCGATGAGCACGCCGGTGTGCTTCCGCAGCCAGGCGGCCACCACCCGGCGGTGACAGAACTCCCCCGGGGGCTCCCAGCACAGGAGGATGAAGTCATCGCCGCCCATGTCGAGGATCACCTTCATGGGGTCCAGTTTGTTCAGAACCTGGGCCCGGTAAAGGGGAATAAACCTCTCCGGTTCCATGATTTTGATCAGGTCCCGGGGCGGGGCCAGCGCCTTATATCGGCGCCCCCGCCAACCCCGGGGTACCCCCAGGGAGATGGCCACCGCCTGGGGGAGATGACCGGCGATTTTGAAGTTACTAGTGAAGATCATTGCCACCTCATTCCCTGCGGTCATTAAGGTGCTGGTGGAGGGTTTTTCCACCGTAAAACTTGAACCCATGTCTTATCCGTCCCAGCCTTCTTCTTATTCCTCGGCTTGAAGTCTGGGCACAGTCTCTACAAAGGAGTTCCCCATGCTCATTCCTTTCTGCCGGTTCGCCGCACTTGCATAATAGGGTTGTGTTTTTCATAACCAGCGAACCCTCGGCACTACTTCCGTGGCCAGCCCTAAAATCAGAAAATGCAGGGCCGAAATCCCGAAATTATCCATGTTCAGCGGGACATCCCGATACGGTTTCCTCGGGTCTCTCTCCGGCATCCGGTATTTCATAAATTCGGGAATCGTCTTCGGACACTCCCGGGAAATGGTGATTCCGCCCGGGATGCCTTGCTTGTAGTTACCCAATCGCTTCCCCAGCAGGTTCCGGGCCAGGCCCAGCTCCTCCGGAGCCGCCACCGCATACAACCGTTGGCGCCGCATCCGTTTAATGAACTCCGGCTCCCGGGGATCGCAGAAAAACTTGCGAATATGCAACTCCACCGCCCAGGCCTTGGCGATGGGCAGGAGGTCATCGAACAATAAATTGCTCTCGAAAAGCTCTCTCATGATGTGGATATGGTCCGTTGGCGGAGGGATATAAGCTGCCACCAATAGAACCGTGGGGTTATCAAGACCCCACTTGATCCCCGCGAAATACCTCGTCGCCTGTTCATTGCCCGACACTCTTGGCTCCTGTCTTTTCCGCTTGTCTGACGGCACGGAGCACCTCACGCACATAGGCCGGGGGGCAGCCGGGGCCGTTGTAGTCCCGCGCCACCCGGGCCAGATCCCCCCGATGCTTTTTCAGGAGGCCGGCCAGGACCCGGGCGCCGCCGTGGATGTTTTCTCGCGGCTTCCAGGGATCCACTCCCAGGCCCCGGGCCACGCCCCGGTCGAGCTGCATCAAGCCGATGCACCGGCCCCGCCCAGAAGTGGCGACCGGGTCATACCTGCTTTCGATGGCCATAAAGCCTTGGAGGACGTAGGGGCTCACCCCGTGCTCCTGGGCGGCTTCCAAAGTCCAGTCCCAATAAATCTGCGGCATAGAAAGCTGCCCTATTCGGGGAGGCGCCGCCGGCCAGGGCTGGGCCTGGGAGATGCTGGCGGGCAAGCAAGCCAGCGCCAGGATGATGAGGGCGATACGCATCAATTTGTCCTATCCTGTTTCATGGTCACCTCTGCAAAGACGTAAAATAGTCAAGGTTCGTCAACACCCACGTTCCGGTCCCATCCTTCTTTCCCGGTATTTTGCCATCATGGAGGAAGGCCTGAGCCGTCCGCTCATGTACCCCCAGAAA
>JAUSOZ010000167.1 GCA_030655955.1 Deltaproteobacteria bacterium | reverse complement strand
ATTCTGTCATTTCTTTTATCATATATATCTGCACCGATTCTTTTCCTAAGAAATAGCCGATGACTGCTATGATAATTATAAATAAGGGCGCCAATGAAAAGATGGTATAAAATGCTAAAGCCGCGCCAAGCTGAGGGGCATTATCTTTCCTCCACTCAACGTATGTCTCTTTGAATAATTCCCATGCAGGGTGCAAATAATAAAAGAATCTGCTGTCCTTAAGAGTCATTTTCAAGGACCTCCTCTCCAGGTCCCGCCAGCTCAGGATCGGCCTGGAAATGGTGACCGCTATACCTGAACCCGGCTGGCCCGGCAACCGGGGATTGGCCTCACCCGACGAGCAGCCCCACGTGAGTTATTTTGGTGCTGCGGGCTTCGGCGCAGTCCGGTTAATCGCCGGGATTTCAGGATGGATAATTTGCATGGTGGTGGAAGCGATGGCAATGCGGTCGGAAACTTTATCGAACTCCTGGAGAATTCGGCCAAAGAGATGATGCTTGGTAAGGCGTCTTGCCTTTATATCCACCACATAGCGCAGGTTAAACTCAATCCAGTTGTCATTGAAGGAGAGCCACACCGTCGGGTCGACCATGACCTCTTCCACCAGGTAACGTTTGGCCACGCTTTTCCACGATCTTTTGGCGTGGTTGGCGTACGCTCCTACTATTTCGGCCAGGATATTTTCCAGAATCCCCTGGGCCAGGACGTAGTCGCTGGTGTGGGTGATGGGTACGGTCAATTCGTCCCAGATATAGGGAAAATCGCTGGAATAGTTGAATACCGGCTCCTTGAAGACAAAGCTGTTGGCGATTCTCACGATCCGGCCGGTATATTGGTCGCCTTTGACCCATTCACCCAACTCCATCAGCGTGGTGCGCAGGACGCCGATGTCGATGACGTCGCCCCGAATGCCGCCCAGTTGGACCCGGTCGCCGGTGGAATAAAAATTGGCAAAAATGATGGCGGCCCAGCCAGCCACGCTGGCAATGACTTCCTGGAGGGCGAAGGCGACCCCGGCGCCAGCCACGCCGATGGCCACGGTCAGCCCGCCCAGGCGGTCCTTGAAGACGATGGCCAGAAATAAAATGACCACAAAATACCCGAAAATGGTTACCAGTTTGCGCACCCGGTAACTGGTCGGGGAATCGATAACGTATTTGGCAAAAGAGCGCCGGAGCAAAAACATTAAGCCCCGAATAATCAACAAGCCCACAAAGGCTATGGTGAACTTGACCACCCAGGGGTTCTTAAAAATTATGGCAATTTCCCGGGAAAAGTTTTCCATTGCTGTCTCCTCAAGACTCAGTCGGCGCGGCCGAACAGAAGAGCCACCGGCAGATTCTGAAAGAGATGGGCCAGGTCCAATGCTTTTGATTGCGCATGGGGCAGGGATTTTATGGTGTCGCCGGTAAAAATATTTACCCATTCTTTAGGTGCATCGTCAGGCAGGGAAAGGCAGCTTTTTTGCCAGATCTCCGGATCAAAGGCAAGAGCTTCGGCCGAGAGAATCTTGGTAAAAAACCTGGCAACCGCCACCACGGCCCAGGAATTTTCCTGCCGCCGGGCAAAAGCGACCACCTGCTGGCTCTGCGGGCCCTGGGTCATGATGGGGATGTAGTCCCCTCGCAAAAACAGGTCCGGGTGAGCTTTGCGGAAGTTGAGGGCCTTGTAAGTGGTGAAGAGCTTGACGGCGCCATTTTGCCAGTTGGGGAGCAGTTCCTGGACGAGGGCCCCCGGGGTTTTCTTCTCTTTTATTTTCACATCATGCAGCAGTTGGGCGCGTTGGTGGAAATCCACCGGCCGGCGGTTATCCGGGTCCACCAGGCTGAAGTCCCACAGCTCCGTGCCCTGGTAGAAGTCAGGCACCCCGGGTGAGGCAATCTTGAGCAGAACCTGGGAGAGCGAGTTCAGGGCGCCGTAATAGGCCAGCCGCGCCTGAACCTGCTGGAAATCATCAAGGAAATCGTTATGGTTCGACTCATCCAGGATGGCCTCGGTGAAGGCGGTCAAGGCGTTTTCATGCTCATGGTTGGGGGCTATCCACCGGGTGTGCACCTTGGCCTCCCGGGCGGCTTTGATGATGTAAGCCTGGATGCGCACCTTAAATTCCGGTACCTCTTCTTTAATGAGCGGCCAGGCGCCGATCAAGGTCTGGTACAGGAAGTATTCCTCGTTGGCATCCGGTACCGCCATGTCGTTGACCCACTGCTTCTTGGACTGATTCCAGGTGCTCCAGCGTTGTAAACATGCCTCCCATGCCTGAGGGTCCTCCGAGAGGACATTGATCCGCATCCGAACATCTTCGCTGCGCTTGGTGTCGTGGGTGGCGGTGGCGTTCAGGGTCGAGGGCCAATTTTCCTGGCGCCCCCGGTTGAACCGGTGGAAATCCTCCGGGGTCACCATCAGGAAGTCGGTCCCCACTTCATTGAGGGAGACCAGGGGGTTATAGACGTAAAGGGCCGTATCCTCCAGGCCCTTGGCCATGATGGGTACGGTGAACTGCTGCCAGCGCATGACGAACCGGAGCCAGTCGTCCCGGTGCTCTTCCGCCAAGTTGGGAGGGAACTCCAGCAAGAGCACGCGCCGCACAAAATCCAAGGCCGTGGGGTCGAGAGATGGGTGCTGCGTTCTCACGGCTTTAATGACGTGCTCCAGACATTCCCGGTCCCAGGGGCTGACCTCAAAGCTGCGGATGTAGGTGCGGTAAACCGGCAGGCAGGCAATTACTTCGCCGATGATTGTCTGAAGCTCTTTTCTGGGGACATCCCGGGCCTGCCGATCCTGCTCCGCCAGCAGGCTCAGAATATATCCCAGGGTTTCCACTTCCCCACGGAAAAGGGTTTCCATGATCAGCTTTTTCTTCTGATAAATTAACTCTGACCGGGCCAGGTCAGGTTTGACGAAGCGGTTATAGACCTGTTGCAGCGCCTGGAATCCCTGGGTGTCGATGAACAGACCGTTTACCCGGTTTAAAAAATCATAGCCCGTGGTGCCGGCAATCGGCCAATCAGGCGGCAAGGGTTCATCCGCGGCGAGGATCTTTTCCACCACCACGTATAAATTTTCCCGGTTCGCCGGGGCCTTCTCATTGGAGGCCAGGTGGCTCTGCAGCCGCTGCAGGTATCCCAGGGGGTCGTATAATCCGTCAATGTGATCGATTCTGACTCCGGAGACTTTGCCTTCCCGGATCAGATTGAACAACAGGCTGTGGCTGGCCTCGAAGACCCGGGGGTCTTCCACCCGGACGCCGATCAGGTCATTGACGCTGAAAAAGCGCCGGTAATTAATCAGGTCCAGGGCAACCGGCCAATAGGCCAGGCGATAAGGCTGCGAGCCGAGCAGGTGGTCCAGCAGGTCAAAGCTTTCCGGGTCTCCGGCGCGGCCATTAAAGATGGTGATGTTTTCATCGAGAAATTTCTTAATTTGAGGATTGCCCTGATAGAGGAGCCAGAGATTATTTTTGAGTATTTCTTTTTGTCGGTGGCGTTCCAGGAGCTTTCTCTTACTGCTCAGGGAGCGGGGCGGGAGATATTCGATCAGGTTGATGAGCCCCATGAAACTCAAAATGGCGGGACTTCCCGGCCCCAATTCCCGGGTGAGGGTATCGAGCCGGTGAGTCAGTATCTGGCCGTACGTCTTGGGGTCTAGAGGGAATTTATGCTCATAGTAATTGACGAAAAAACCCGCCTCTTCCAGGGTCAAGGTGAATTGCTGGTTTTCCAGGACCCGCCCGTAAGGCTCGCCTAAAATGGGCTGGAGGACACGTCCTTCCATGGCCTGGTTCAGAGGATGCCAATCAATGTCAAAGAAAATGGCATAGGGAGAGCCCGGGCCATTTTCCAGGACATCCAGCCACCAGGGGTTGTTATGGCTTAAGGCCATGTGGTTGGGAACAATGTCCAACAGGAGGCCCATGCCCTTGGATTTCAGGACCTTTCTCAAGGCCCGCAGGGAGACCCGGGAGCCCAGTTCCGGATTGATTTCATGCGGGTTGGTTACCGAATAGCCGTGGAGGCTGCGCCACCGGGCCTTGAAGAAAGGGGAGGCGTAGAGGTCGGAGATGCCGAGGTCGTGCAAATAAGGCACCAGGGCTTGGGCGGTGATGAAGCGGAAGCCATGGTGAAATTGGAGGCGGTAAGTGGCGGCAGGGACTCTAAACCCGGTCATGGCGCGTTCCACGGGGCCAACTCCTTACTTAAGGCAGGATTTCATACATACGCTCACGTCATATATCGCCCCCCTCACCCCAACCCTCTCCCCCCGAAGCGGGGGGAGAGGGGGTAGTCAGGTCGCCGAGTTTA
>JAUSOZ010000162.1 GCA_030655955.1 Deltaproteobacteria bacterium | reverse complement strand
CGGTTCGCGAACCGCCCCTACGGGTGGACTTTCACGGCTAAAGCCCCCCTTTCTCCAAGTCCTTCTCCCCCCCACCTCGATCAGGCCGGATAGATGTGCTTGCCCTCGATCCCTTTGAAAGCGTTGCGGGTGTCGACGATGAGGCGGGCCTGGGAGGCGATCCAGGCGTAGTCGTAGGCCGAGTGGTCCGTCACCAGTAGCACCAGGTCGGCTTCTTTCAGGGTGCGCTCGTCCAGCGGCGTCGATACCAGGTCGAAATGGGGGTAATGCCGCATCCCGGCGCACCGGGGGATGTGGGGATCGTTATAGCTGACCTCGGCGCCTTCCTGTTTGAGCAGGTCCATGATCTTCAGGGCCGGAGATTCCCGGTTATCATCCACGTCTTTTTTGTAGGCGACCCCTAATATGAGGATTTTGGCGCCGTTCAAAGCCCGGTGGTGGTCGCTCAGGGCCCGGGCCACCTGCTGCACCACAAAGTAGGGCATGTTGCTATTGATGTCCCCGGCCAGCTCGATAAAACGGGTGGAAAAATCATATTCCCGGGCCTTCCAGGTCAGGTAAAACGGGTCGATGGGGATGCAGTGGCCCCCCAGGCCCGGACCGGGATAAAAGGCCTGGAACCCGAAGGGTTTCGTACGGGAGGCCTCGATGACCTCAAAGATATCTACCCCCATCCTCAGGCACAGCATCTTGAGTTCGTTGACCAGGGCGATGTTTACCGCCCGGTAGATGTTCTCCAGGAGCTTGCTCATTTCCGCCGCCTGGGTGGAAGACACGGGAATCACCCGGTCGATCACCTGGGAGTAGAGCGCCACCCCGTGGGCCAGACAGGCGGGGGTCACGCCGCCCACCACCTTGGGGATGGTGTTCACCTGAAAGGTGGGGTTGCCCGGGTCTTCCCGTTCGGGAGAGAAGACCAGGTAGACTTCCTCCCCCACCCTGTGCTTTTGGCCCAGGATGGGCAGGAGCAGTTCCGCCGTGGTGCCGGGGTAGGTGGTGGATTCGAGCGAGACCATCTGGCCGGGGCGCAGGCAGGCGGCAATCTGCCGGGTGGTTTGTTCCACATAGCGCAGGTCCGGCTCCCGCTTCGAGGTCAGGGGGGTGGGCACGCAGATGATCAGGACATCCGGTTCGCCCAACCGGCCCAGGTCGTGGGTGGCGGCAAAGTGCCCGGCGCCCTCCCGGGGCGTGAGCAAGGCGGCCAGCCGGGAAGACGGGATGTGCTTGATATAGGACTCCCCCCGATTGAGGCGTTCCACCTTGGACGCATCCGTGTCAAAGCCCAGGACCTTAAATCCCACCTCGCAGAAGCGCAATACCAACGGAAGGCCCACATAGCCCAAACCGATGATGCCCACTACGGCCTGTTTTGCCTTGATCTTTTCCAGTAAATCCATCCGGTCTATCCTTAAATGAGAGTCTTGCCGTCAGCCTTTATCGGCGCGGCAGGCGATGATAATCAAGATACCATTGGACAAAGCGGGGAATCCCCACATCAATGGGGGTGAGCGGCTCGAAACCCAGTTTCTCCCTGGCCCTGCCGATATCGGCATAGGTGGCCGGAACATCCCCGGGCTGGATGGGCAGGAGGTTTTGCTCCGCCTTGAGCTTCAATTCGTCCTCCAGGATGCCGATCACCCGCTGGAGTTCTTCGGCGCGGTGGTTCCCCAGATTGATGATCTCATAGATATCCAGGCCCGGGGCCATCAGCGCCGCCACCACCCCCTGGACGATATCATCAATATAAGTGAAATCCCGCTGCATCTTGCCATAATTAAAGACCTTGATGGGTTGGCCCTTCAGCATGGCCTCGGTAAACAGCCACATGGCCATGTCCGGCCGGCCCCAGGGGCCGTAGACCGTAAAAAACCGCAAGCCCACGGTGGGGAGGCCAAACAGGTGCGAATAGGCATGGGCCATGAGCTCGTTGGCTTTTTTGGTGGCGGCATAGAGGCTGATGGGCATGTCCACCCGCTGGGTCTCGGTGAAGGGCATTTCCGTCAGGCCGGCATAGACACTGGAACTGGAGGCGTAGACCAGGCGCTCCGGCTTAAAGCGTTTGGCCAGTTCCAGGAGATTGAGGAAGCCCTCGAGATTGGACTTCTGGTAGGCAAAAGGGTTGACCAGGGAGTACCGCACCCCCGCCTGGGCCGCCAGATGGCAGATTTTCCGGGGCCGGTGGGCCTCAAACAACGCTTCCAGGGCCGGCAGGTCGGTCAGGTCGGCGGCAATGGAGATAAAATTGGGGTGCCGGCGCAGTTCCCGGTCCCGGTCATGTTTCAAGGCTGGGGAGTAGTAGTCGTTGAAGTTGTCCAGCCCCACCACCCGGGCCCCCTGGTCCAGCAAGGCCTGAGACACATGGTACCCGATGAACCCGGCGCTGCCGGTCACCAGAAAGGTGTGGTCCTTTATTGCCGCGGTGTGATCAGTCATCTATTTGCCCATATTATCATGATAATTCGCCACATAGTCCTGGTGGACCATAATACCAGTCTGCGCTCAAAAAGGTTGTTTCCCTTCGGAGGGAGCGTCTTACGCACCAGAAGTGGCGCGTGAGACGCTCCCGGCGGATTTTAGTTTAGTCCTTATCCGGGTGCCAGTAGTCATCCTCCAGGCGCTGGATGTCATCTTCTTCCAGGTAGGCCCCGGTCTGGACCTCGATGAGCTGGATGGGCTCCACCGTGGGATTTTCCAGGCGATGCGGGGTCTTCTGGGGGATGTAGACGCTCTGGTTGCTCGCCACCAGCCTGATCTCCTGACCGATGGTGACTTGGGCGGTACCGGTGACCACCACCCAGTGTTCCGCCCGGAGCTGGTGCACCTGGAGACTGAGCTTCTGGCCCGGGTCCACCACGATCCGTTTGACCTTAAAACTCGGCCCCTCGTCCATGACCGTATACCGGCCCCAGGGACGCTCCACGGTGGTGTGCTGCACCGACTCCACCATCTGTTGCCGGTGCAACTCGGTCACCAGGTTCTTGACCTCCTGGGCCCGGTCCCGGTGGCAGACCAGCGTGGCGTCCGGGGTATCCACGACGATAATCCGGTCTAAACCGATGGTGGCCACCAGACGTTTTTGAGCCAAGAGGATGCAGTCCTGGCTGCCCTGGTCCAGCACCCGGCCCAGGAGCACGTTAGCCCGCTCATCCCGGGGAAACAGCTCGTGCACGGCTTCCCAGGTCCCCACGTCGTTCCAGCCCATCTCCACCGGCACCACCGCCACGTTCTCGGCCTTCTCGAGGATGCCGTGATCCAACGAGATGCTGGGGCAATTTTGATAGACTTCGGCAAGAAGCGGCCGGTTCTCCTTGACCTGCAGCCGGGCCAGTTCCCGGTACAGGTCGGGCAAATAACGGGACATGGCGGCCAGTAAGACATCACGGCGAAAGACAAAGATGCCGCTATTCCAGTAGTAACCTCCTGCGGCCACAAACTCCGTGGCCCGGTCCAGGGGGGGCTTCTCGATAAACCGGTCGGTCCGGTAAACTTTCCCCTGGTCATCCAGGGGAGCCCCCTGCTTGATATAGCCATAGCCCGTCTCCGGACGGGTAGGAGGAATACCGAAGGTCACCAGGTAGCCGGCCTGGGCCCAGTGGGCGCCCAGGTCCAGGGCCTGGAGCAGACTGGCCTGGTCCTGGATGAAATGATCGGCCGGGAACACCGCCATGACGGCCTCCTCGGCCTCCTCTCCCAGGTAAATCGCCGCCAGCCCCACCGCCGCAGCGGTATTTTTGCCCTCGGGTTCAATCCAGATGCGGACCTCGTCCCAGCCCTTGCGGTGCAATTCCTGGTGAATAAGTTCGGCCTGGTCCGCGTTGGTCACCACTGCCTGGCGCTGGGTGGGAATCCGCGGCAACAGGCGTTCGACGGTGGTTTGCAGCATGGATTCGGAGCCCAGCAGGCGCAGAACCTGCTTGGGATACTGGGAGCGGCTCAGGGGCCAAAACCGGGTCCCCCAGCCCCCGGCCAGAATTACACCATAGAGAGGAATTTTTGCGGCATCAACCATAGTTGTTCCCTGCTTGGAAAAGTTCAAATTTGAAGGTTCAAAGCCTTGTCGGGTGCGAACGGCGCACCATGAAAAGAAGCCTAAAACTTTTTATAACATACGGGTGGCCCGAAGACCCATGAATGACTTGCCTGAAAAACGGGTCTCGTCGTGCTAACGCCTTTAAGATGGCCTGGAGGAGTCTTGGGTTCCGGGAGGATCACCGTGAGGCGGGATAAGCAAAAGACACCGCCATCCCCTGCCTCGGAGGCAATCGGGGTCTCGCGTCCCCTGGGGCAAGGGTTCTGGCAACCGGTAGCTGACCGAGACCGGACTATTTTCCTCCGGCGGGGAGACTGTCCAGCAGCTTTTGGGCCGCGTCCCGCTCCATAAATTTGGTCTTGCTGTCCAGCGCCTTTTGGAGCGCGGCCCGAGCCGCGGCCGTGTCTCCCAGTTTGGCTTCACACCAGGCCAGATGGTACAGCATGGCAGGTTGACCGGGGGCGTGCTCCGACGCCTTTTCCAGGTAGGTCTTGGCCTGGGCGTATCGTTCCTGTTTACACAGGATCCAGCCCATGGTGTCCAAAAAGCCGGCTTCTTCGGGGTTATCCTCCAGGGTTTCAGCTGAGAGTTTCTGGGCCCGGGCGAGGTGGTCCGCCGTGGGATGGTGTTCCGCCAGCAGGAAGGCCAGATTGTTGCGCGCCAGGGAGGGAAAAAGGTTTCGGGCCAGCAAGCTGTTATAGAGGTTGATAGCCTGGTCAACCTTTTGCTGCCTCTCATAGACCGTGGCCAACACCAGAGAGTAGATGGGGGAAGACTTGGGATCGCCCACCTTGGCTTCCAACTGCTGCAAGGCCTGATCTACATTGGGCATCTGCTGGTAGGCCAGGGCCAACAGTTGCAGGGCCGACACCTGCCGGGGATTCAGCTTCAGGGCTTCTTCCAGGGGGGCGACGGCGGCCTGGGGCTGCTTTTGGACCAACAGCAGGTCTCCCAACAATTGGTGCAACTGCGGGTTTTGGGGACTGCGAGCCAGAGTCTGGCGCACTGCCGCCAAGGCCTTTTCAGGCTGCTTCTGATCCTGGTAGATGCCCACCTCGAATTGCAAGGCGGGCAGAAAATCGGGGTTTGCCTGCAAGGCTTTGTCAGCGTAATTGAGGGCTTCAGCCGTCTTCTTGGTCTGTAACCCTAGCCGCGCCATTTGAAAATAGCCTTGGGGGTTCTTGGGCTCCAGATCAATAATTTTCTGAAAGGTGGCCCTGGCCTGGGCAAAATCACCTTTAAGGGCATAGACCTCCCCCAGGGTGACCAGATTAAACAGATCTTTGTCGTTGAGGCGCAGATAACTTTGGATAGTCGCAACGGCGCCGTCATAATCCTTATCCTGGAGAAAAATGCCATAGAGGAATTTCCTGGCATCCAGAAAGTCCGGTTTGATCTCCAGCGCCTTCTTGGCCGTTTCCTTGGCCTGTCTCGCTTCTTTGTTCAGCAGGTGGCCCCTGGCCAGGAGCAGCCAGACCTGAGGGTCTCGGGGCCGATCCTGGGTGAGGAGACGGAAACTGTTCACCGCGGTCAAGCCGTCCTGTTTATTCAGGGCGATGATCCCCCGGGTTTCAGTTGCCTGCATGTCCTTGGGGTAATCCTTCAGGATTTCGTTTACCAGCTTCTCGGCCGCCTCGATATGGTCCTGGGCCAATTTAAGACGAGCCAGTTGGTTTTTGGCTTGGGCCCCTTTCGGTCCGTTGGGGTCCAGTTTGATGATTTCCTCCAGCACTTGCACGGCTTGCCCTTGCCGCTGCACGGCTGAGTAAAATTCTGCCAGGCCGAAGCGAGCCGGATAATTGTCCGGATGCCCCTTAATAAACCCCTGGAGAGCAGTCTCCGCTTCCTGGCGCCGCCCTTGACTGGCCAGGAAGCGAGCCAGCATGATAACCGGTTTTTCGCTGTCCGGCTCCAGGCTGACGCTCTGGCGCAGAGCGGCCTCGGCTTTATCCCGTTGCCCGGCCATGGCGTAATGGCGGACTAATTGATGCTGCAGGCCGGGGTTCTTGGGTTCCTGGGCAACGGCTTGCAGCAGGAATGACTCTCCGGCCTCGAACTGCTTTTGGTTGTCAGCCAGACCGGCTCTGGCGACATAGAGGTTCAAGGCTTTGGGATTGGCCTTAATGCCGTGTTCCAATAGAGCCGCCACTGCTTCCAGTTTCTGCTCTTTCGCCAGAATGGAGGCCTCCAGGAGATAGGCAGAGATCTTGCCGGGGTCCAGCCGGCGCACTTCTGCCAGTACTTCCAGGGCTTTCTGGGGCTGCGACTGGGTCATAGCTAAAGAAGCGGACAACAGTAAAGCGTCGGTATTGTTAGGTTCCTGCTTAAGGGCGAGCTCGGCCTTTTCCTTGGCCTTGTCCAGTTGCTTGGCCATCAGGAAGAGATCCCCCAGGAGTACTTGGGCCTCCGTGAGATTGGGGTCGAGTTCCACGGCTTCATTCAAGGCCCCGTATGCCCCCCGGGGATTTTGCAGTTTGAGTTCCGTTTTGCCCTTCCAAAGATAGGCTGCGGCAAATTTGGGGTCAATCTGCAAGGCGTTCTGGAATTGCAGGCGAGCCCGGACATAGTCTTCCTGCTGGTATAATGCCTGCCCCGAGGCCAGGAATTTATCCCGTTTCTCCTCCATGCTGCTGCAGGCACAGCAAGAGACGGCTACCAGCAGAGCCGTTACCCAGACAGCTGTCTTCTTCCATGAAAACTGTTGTTTCGGCATAATGTCTCGAACCCTTTTGAGAAATAGTTATACATATCCCGGCACAGTTGCTCAAAAAAATTATAGATCCCTTGGGGGTCCGCAGACAGCCGGTCGACCGAAAGGGGCGAACTCTTAACCGCTCAGAACGGGAGCAGGGCCACTTTCCAGCGGGGAGAGCTCAGCTTGCATTGCGGGGCCGCAATTTTCCATCGGGGCCGGGGGACCCGCCAGGCTAATCCCCGGGGTCTCACCGGGTCGGGGACATCTGCGTCCACGACCGGACTTAAACCGAGGCGTAGCAACTCTTCCCGAATCGGCTCCCCCGCATAGGCTGAAAGGACGCTGGCGACATAATGCCGCGTCTCGGCAAACGGCGGGCAACCTTGGTATTTCACCACATTATTCGGCCCGGCGTTATATGCGGCCAGAGCCAGACCAACATTCTGGTTGAATTGGCTGAGGCACCGTTCCAGATATTTAATGCCGCCGGCAATGTTTTGCTCCACATCAAAAGCGTCGGCTACTCCCAGCATGGCCGCAGTCCCCGGCATCAACTGCATGAGTCCCATAGCGCCCTTGGGGGAGACGGCATGGGAATTAAACCCCGACTCCTGGCGTATAACGGCCCACACCAGGTCTTGGTCCACGCCATAGCGCTGCGCATATTTCTCAATCACCATTTCCAGGTTTTGGCGTTGGACCAGGTGCACAATCCGGGCTGGTAAACGGGGTGACGGACCGCCTCCCTCCCTGCCGGTTAGCGGCAAAGTCTCGCCGGGGGGGTTCCGTTCAACCCCTGGCTGGGGCACGAGCGCCGGGGGCGCTTGCCTGCCAACCGCATCTGCTGCCTCGGCCTTGGGGGCCACGGGGATGGACTTGGCCAGCCGGGAGCAATCGCGGCCTCCGATCATGCCCGGACGGGGTTCTCCGAGCGGACCAGCGCCCCAAACCAGCCAGAAGCCGGCCAATCCGAGCCCCAACATAACCTGTAGGCCACGCACCATTGTCAAACTTAACCTAAAATTATTTTAAATTTTATTATAATACAGGCTTAAGCACCCGTCTACTCTTTTAGCCTGGCCCCACAACACAGCATAATTTATCCCTCCAGATTTATGCCATCCGCGTGGTTGCCGGCTCTGCCTCTCGGCGGTTTTTGCCTTTTCCCCGGCAAAAAACAGGTTTATTGACCGCCGATATCAGGGAGTTCCTGATGGTACTTGGTCGGTGACTGGTTTAACTTCATTCTACAACAGCCTGGCAATCCCCCGCCATGGACCGAAAACCCTGATGGAGAGGGAGTATTTTTCCGGATTATTTTTTATGGCGCAATTGTTTTGGCAACATCGGGACCAGAACCT
>JAUSOZ010000144.1 GCA_030655955.1 Deltaproteobacteria bacterium | reverse complement strand
AACCAGGCCCACAGGTCCACGGGAGCGGGGTCTGTCAGCCCGGACAGGGCCCGGGTCAACTCCCGGAAAATCTCCGCCGGGGTTCGGGGGTCGCTGCCGGGAACCTGGTTGAGAAACGTCCGGGGCGGATGGACGTCCGGGCTGATGAGGGCCAGCGGCGTCCCCCCCCCATGCACCGGCAAGGCGGCCTGCGCCCGGCCTTCCTGATTGACAAAACCGGAGGCCGTGCGCTCGAACACCGGCACGGTGGGGAGCACCACGTGAGCCCGTTTAACTGACGCCGACGGCACATAATCCAGAACCAGGAGAAACTCGAGTCTTTCTAAGGCCCAGGCCAGCCGCTCCTCGTCATAGAAGGTCCAGAAGGGGTCGTTTTCCACCAGCATCAGGGCCTTAATCCGGCCCTGGTCGATGCCTTCCAGGATGGCCTCGGGGCTCAAGGCGGGATCATTCGGCCCCGCCGGTTCCCCCAACGCCGCCGGACCCCAGGGCCACTGGCCAGGCGAGCGGTCGGCGGCGTTGGGATCGCCGGGGGCCGAAATCAGCGCCGCGCCAAAGGCGTTGGCCCCGGGCAGGAGATAGAACAGCCCGGCCTCCTTACCGGCGGCTTGGAGGAGCAAGGCTATATCCGCCGCCAGGGAGACGGTGGTCTCCCGGACGATGTCGGTGCCGGCTACTACCACCGGCTTCCGGCTTTGTCGTAAGGGCTCAGCTAACGCGGTCAGGCGCGCTGCCAGGGCCGGGTCGCCCGGATAAAGGCCGGGCAGGGCGTCGTAGAAGCTGCGGGCGGGCTCTATAAGCCCCGCCGCGGCCTCGGCGGACAGGGCGCCTTTGACCAGGGCGCCCAGCGCGGCATCGAGCTGCCCGGGGGGAACCGGCAGATGTTCGAACTCGAAGGGCAGGAACACCGGGCGGGGGTCGAGGACCGTAACCTTCGCCCCCCGGCGTTGGGCCTGGCGCAGGGCCAGGGCCAGCATGGGGGCTTCGTTGACCGGGTCGGCGCCCACGAGCACAATAAAGTCCGCCGCTTCCAGCTCACGCAACGAGACCGCCAGGCGCTCGTCCAGCCGGTTTACCGCGGCCTTGACCTTGCGCGAAAGGATAGGGTCCCAGAAAAACTGGGGGTCCCGCCAGCCCTGGGTGCGGCAGAAGAGTTGTAGGGCCGCCTGGGTCTCGAGGCTGCTGCGGGTGCCGCCCATACAGGCTACGGCCCCAGGCCCGTGCTCCCGGCTGATCCGGGCCAGCTCAAACGCCGCGGCGAGAGTAGCCTCGTCCCAGGGGACTTCCCGGCCGCGGAGGCGCGCCCGGCGGGGCCGCTCCGGGTGATTGGCATAGGAAAAACCGTAGCGGCCCCGGTCGCAGATAAAATAGCCGTTCACCGCCTCGCTTTGCCGGCCCTCCAGGCGCACCATCTCCCGGTACTGGGCGCTGCCCACGGTGTTGCAGCCCAGGGAGCAGTGGAGGCACAGGGACGGCCCCCGCTCAAAATTCCACCGCCGGCCCTTAAACCGGGAGGGCTTGTCGGTGAACACCCCGGTGGGGCAGATATCGATGAGATTGCCGGCAAAGGGGCTTTCCAGGGGGCCGTCCGTAAAGCGGCCGAAATAGGTGCGCCGGCCGATCTGCAACGCCCCCAGGTCCCGGTAGCCGGCATATTCCTGGTAGAAGCGGCGGCAGCGCCAGCACTGGATGCAGCGGTTCATTTCGTGCTGCACGAACCGGCCCAGGTCCTGGTCCTGGTAGGTGCGCTTGGGGCCTAAAAAACGCCGGATGCCATGGCCGCCGGAGACGGTTTCGTCCTGGAGCAGGCAGTGCCCCCCTTCGTCGCACACCGGGCAGTCCAGGGGGTGGTCCAGCATGAGCCATTCGATGACGTATTTCCGGTAATCCATGGCGTCCGGATGGGTGGTTGAGACCACCATGCCGTCTTCGGCCGCCACCATGCAACTCATCTCCACGCCTTTGACCCGCCCCTCCAGAAACGTGACGGCACACATGCGGCAGGCGCCCACCGAGCCCAGGGCCGGGTGGTAGCAGAAGCGGGGGACCATGATCCCTAAGCGCTCCGCGGCCTCGAGCACGTTGGCGCCCTGGGGGACTTCGATCTCCCGGTTATCGATGATGAGCTTGGGCAAAGGCGATCTCGTTGCTTTCTTTTAGTATCAGCCTGCCTGTGGTGCGTAGGACGCACCCTACGAAAAATTTCGGCAATGGCAATCTCGTTGAGGGTTTTTATCATTCCACCAATGGTGCCCCTGCGCACCCTACGCCGCGTCTATTTAAACGGGCACTTCTTCTGAATAATGTGTTCCCGCACTTCGGCTTCGAAATACTGCAACATGCCCTTAACGGGCGCCGCTGCCCCGGGGGCGAAGGCGCAGTAGGCCTTGTCCATGTGCCCGGCCAGCTCCCGGAGTCTGGGGATGAAATCTTCTTCGCCCTCGCCGTTTTCCAGGCGCTGGATCAGGTCCAGGATATAGGGCAGGCCCTGGCGGCAGGGGGTGCAGAAGCCGCAGGATTCCCGGGCGAAATAGGTGATCAGATTCAGGGTGGCGCCCAGGATGCAGGTATTCTGGTCAAAGACGATGATGGCGCCGGTGCCGAAACGGTGGCCCACCTGCTTCAGGGAGTCGATGTCCATGGCCACGTCCATGAACTTCGGGGGCATGAAACTGGTGGAGGCCCCCCCGGGGATGAAGGCCTTGAGTTCGGACCCCGGCAGCATGCCCCCGGCCACCTCCTCTAAAATCTCCCGGAAGGGGATGCCCATGGGGAGCTCATAGCAGCCGGGCCTGACGACCTTGCCGCTGATGCAGTAGAGTTTGGTGCCGGCCCCGGTCTCGGTGCGGGCCAGACCCTTGAACCAGGCGCCGCCGTTTCTGATCACCAGGGGCACGCAGGCCAGGGTTTCGGCGTTGTTGACGATAGTGGGGCGGTCCCACAGCCCGGCGTCGGTCATGTGAACGTTTTTCTGGGGGTGGGGCCGTCGGCCCATGATGGCCTGGACCATGGCCGTGGCCTCGCCGCAGATGTAGCGCCCGGCGCTACGGTGCACCGCAATGTCAAAGGAAAAATCGCTGCCCAGGATATTCTGCCCCAAAAACCCCGCCTCCCGGGCCACCTGCAGTTCCCGTTCGATAATCTGGGCGTCCATCTCGTAGGTGGGACGGATGAAATAGAAGGCCTTTTGGGCCTTGATGGCGTACCCGGCCAGGATGATGCCTTCGATGACCAGGTGGGGATCGGTGTTGACCAGGACCCGGTCCTTGAAGGTGCCCGGCTCCATTTCATCGGTGTTGGCGCCGACGTAGCGCGGGTGCGGAGCGTTTTCGTGCACAAAGCTCCATTTGCGCCAGGTGGGGAAGCCGGCCCCGCCCCGCCCTGACAGGCCGGACTCCTTGAGGGCCTGGATCAGGTCCTGGGGGGATAATTTATTGACCGTGTCGGTCAGGGCCTGGTAGCCGCCGCCGGCGCGATACTCGGCGAGGGTGGCGGGACGGCCTTCCTGGCGATTCTTGAACAGGGCTTGCTCGTACATGCAATCACCGGCACAGCACAAGGTCACAGGTTTCGGTCTTCAATTGCTCCAGAATCTCGTCGATCAGCGCCGGGGTGAGATGGCCGAAAAACCGGCCGTTGACCACCATGGCCGGGGCCTGGTCGCAGTAGCCGATGCAGGCGGTGGGCAGCACGGTGAACATGCCGTCGGCGGAAACCTCCCCGGCGCACACCCCCAGTTTCCGGCACATATAGTCGAACAACGACCCCTCGTGGAACATCCAGCAGACCACGCCGTCGCAGACGTGGAGGACGAAGCGGCCCACCGGTTCCCGGTAGATGAAGTCGTAAAAAGTAGCCAGTTCCTCCAGCTCCAGGGGTGTTGCGCCCACCATGGCCGCGGCTTCTTGCAAGCCTTCGTCGGTGAGATAGCCGTAATGCCGCTGTATCTCGTACATGACGTTGACGGCCTGCTCCCGGGGATTTTCGGCCTGGTTGATCTGGCTTTTCAGCTTCTCACGTAACGGTTCGGGTATCATAAGCCTGAATTTCCGCCCCCTCACCCTGACCCTCTCCCCCGCCGGGGGAGAGGGAAAAAGGTTGAAGGCCTTGGTCCTAAAATTCTTGGTGGCACCGGCATCTTGCCGGTGCGGCAAACCGGCTGAAAAGCCTGTGCCACCAAAGGTGGCGGCCAGAGACGGCCACCCCACCTTTTTCTTGTTTGGTGGGGCGGGCCTTCGTGCCCGCCTTCAAGTTACGTTGCTTGCATGGCTGTTCCCTTACCGGTCAATATCAGGCATGACGTAGTCGATGGAGCCGATAATGGCAACAAAATCCGACACCAGATGCCCCACGGTCATCAGGGGCAGGGCCTGGACGTTGGCAAACCCTGGGGACCGGATGCGCATCCGGTACGCCATGGTGGACTCATCGCTGACCACATAGAAGCCCTGCTCGCCCCGGGGATGCTCCGTGGCGGTATAGGCCTCGCCCCGGGGGAGCGTGGGCCCCCGGCTGACGTTGATAAAATGGTGGATCAGGCTTTCGATGTCCTTCAGGGCGTCCTCTTTCCGGGGGATGGCGTAGCGGTAGTCGTCGGTGATATAGCGCCCGGGGGGCATCTGACGGGCTGCCTGCTGGATAATCCTGAGACTTTGGCGCATCTCCGCCACCCGCACCAGGTAGCGGGCGTAGCTGTCGCCTTCGGGGGCGGTGGGGACCTCAAAATCAAAGGCCTCATAGGCGGAGTAGGGGAACTTTTTGCGCAGGTCCCATTCCAGGCCGCAGGCCCGGAGGTTGGCCCCGGTCACCCCCCAGTCTATGGCGTCTTCCAAGGAGAGATAACCGATGCCCCGAGTCCGGGCTTCCCAAATGGGGTTCCGGGTCACGGCCTTTTCCAGTTCATCGACCTGTTTGACAAACCCCTTGACGAAGTCGTCCACCAGTTCTTTCCAGCCCTCCGGCAGGTCCGCGGCCACGCCCCCCAGCCGGAACCAGGCCGGGTGGAGCCGCCCCCCGGTGATGAGCTCGATGATGTCCATGATTTTTTCGCGTTCGGCAAAGGCATAGAAGGTGGGGGTAATGGCACCGATGTCCACGGTGGCGGTGGAGAACCACACCAAATGGTTGCTCAGCCGGAACAACTCGGTGAGCATCACCCGGATAAACTGGGCCCGGTCCGGGACTTTGATACCCGCCAGGGTTTCCACCGACTGGAGGTAGCTCAGGTTGTTGGCCACCCCGCACAGATAGTCCGCCCGGTCGGTGTAGGGGATAAACTGGAACCAGGACTGGCGCTCGCCGATCTTCTCCACGGAGCGGTGATGGTAGCCGATGTCCGTGTCCATGGTCAGGATTTCCTCGCCGTGCAGCGCCAGGATGAAGCGGATGAGGCCGTGGGTGCTGGGGTGATGCGGACCGAAGTTCAGGATGAACTCGTCGGCTCCCAACCGGCCTTCCAGGTATTTGCCGGCATCCAGGGGTTGATATTTGCGGGCCGACGCCTGGGTATAGGGCGGGAGACTGGTGCCCCGATCCGGGTAGCTTTTCCTTAAGGGGTGCCCGTTCCAGTCGTGGGGCATGAGGAGCCGCCAGAGGCGGGGGTGGCCGTCGAAGCGGATGCCGAACATGTCGAAGCACTCGCGCTCGTACCAATTGGCCGACGGCCAGATATCGGTGATGCTCGGGGTGACAGGGTCGGTGCCGTAGAGGTCCACCTTGAGGCGCACCCGGGTGGGAGGCTCAAAGGCCAGGAGGTGGTAAATCAGGGTGTAATCCGGATAGCCGGACCGGTCCCGGCGGCTGGATTCATCCACCGCGGTGAGGTCCTCCAGGCGCAAAAACCGGGGCGAGGCCTCGGTTTTGAGAAAGCGCAGCACCTCCTTGAGCCGGCTTTCGGTCACCGTAAAGGTCGGCATATCGGAGGTTGCGGCTGCAGGCGTAACCGCGTCCCCGAATTTTTCCGCCAACGCCTGGGCGAGCGTTTTGTCGGCTTCGCTCAATTCGATCCGGGCCGGCGGCGGCGTCCACATCTCCTCGGCCCGGCTCTCCCAAAAGAACGGCGGGGTCACCGCGGTGCCCCGAGGGGGGGTGCCGTAATAGCCGGGGCCCCGGGGGTCCCGGGATTTAGTGACGCCGTCCACTGCCAGCGGCCTCTGGGTCCCCTGGGTGCCGCCGGCCAGGTGGAAGATTTTCCGGGCCGGCCGCTCGGACATAACCTTTTCCTGGAGCTTCACCAGGCCCTGCAAGACCGCCTCGGGCCGGGGCGGGCAGCCGGGAATATAAACGTCCACCGGCATGATCTGGTCCACACCCTGGACCACGCTGTAGCAATCGTACATGCCGCCGCTGTTGGCGCACGACCCCATGGAGATCACCCATTTGGGCTCCGCCATCTGCTCGTAGAGCCGGAGCACCACCGGGGCAATCTTTTTGAAGACCGTGCCGGAGATGATCAACAGGTCGGCCTGCCGGGGGGAACCGCGCAGGACCTCGGCCCCGAACCGGGCCATATCATAACGGGGCGTAAGAGCAGTGGATTCCTCGATAAAACAGCAGGACAGCCCGAAAAACATCGGCCAGAAGCTGTAGGCCCGGCACCAGTTGACCAGGGCGTCGATGCCGCTGAGAATCAGGCCTTCGGGCTTACTCTGCGGGGCGCTGCGGTGGGACTCCAATCGAGTCCTCCTTTTTTCCAGATGACGAAGAGGCTGAGGAGCAGGACGATGATAAAAAAGGAGATCTGCAGCCAGCCGCGCCAGCCCAGGTCCTCCATGGCCACGGCCCAGGCGAAGATGAAGGCGGCTTCGACATCGAAGATGAGAAAAAAGACGGCCACCAGATAAAAGGGCACCGGGTACCGGAAGCGGGCCCCGCCGGTGGGGATCACCCCGCATTCATACGGCCGGGCTTTTTCCGGGTCGGGTCGCCGCTCGCCCAGCCAGCCGGTCAAAAACAGCAAGAGGGCCAGCAGGCCCAGCACGATGGCGACAAAGAGGGCAAAGCTCAATAACCCCGGCGCCCAGGGGGACAGCGTGACGGGCGCTACCGGATGCATAGGCGTTCCTTATCCCCAAGGTCGTAAATCGGCCCTTTGATCACGGGCATCCCGGTGACCCGCGGCAATATTCGCTGGAGGAATGAAGCCTTGGCCGCGGATATATGAAAAACCTAAGAACCCACCTTACTCCTGTCAAGGTGAAGGGGCAAGCCCCGAGCCTTCGATGTCGCCGCCTTGAGGGGGAAATTATCCGGGATTTTCACCGCTTCCACTGTTTAGCGGACGGCCGCGCCGAGACAATAGGCGGCGGGCGTCATCATCGGTGGCCGGATCCCATGCCAAAGCCGCGCTGTGCTTGACACCCCCCGTGTGGGCCTTATCTTTTTAGAAATATGTGTCAACATAAATTTGCCACAAAAGCCTTAGGCACTATACCGGCACCGCGCCCGCCGGTGGCCCCGAAGCGGGTCTGGAGGCGCCTCGCAGTTGTGTATGAGCCTGGGGCTTGCCCGCAACCACGAAAAGGTGGTAGGGTGGGCTTCTGGGCCCGCCATGATCGTGAAGAGGTGCGTGCGCACCCTAGAGAATCAGATGTGAGGATAAGGAGATAGACCCCTGAACTCCGTTTCGCCCCCCCTGGCCGTAAGATTCTCCCGGATCAAGCTTTTTCTGGCCCTGTCCCGCACGCCCCATGGCCTGCTGGACCTGGCCACCCCGGCCCTGGCGGCGCTGCTCTGCTATGGAGGCCTGCCGCCCTTCGGGGTAATCATTCTGGGCCTGTTGACCGGGTTTGCCGGCTACACCGCAGTCTATGCCTTAAACGACGTGGTGGACTACCGGGTAGACCAGGAGAAGCTCAAGGCGGCCGGGCCGGGCCGGAAAGCCGGTTATCTCGACGCCATCTTCATGCGCCACCCCCTGGCCCAGGGGCAGGTGAGTTTCGGGGAGGGGGTCCTGTGGGTGGCGGCCTGGGCTGCCGTGGCCCTGGCGGGCGCTTACCTGCTCAATCCCGTGTGCGCTTATATTTTTCTGGCTGGCTGCCTGCTTGAGGCGGTCTATTGCCGGCTGCTCCGGGTCAGTCATCTCAGGACCCTGGTGGCCGGCCTGGTCAAGACCCTGGGCGGGGTGGCCGCGGTCTTTGCCGTATCCCCGCACCCCTCCCGCGGCCTGGTGCTCCTGTTGTTTCTGTGGATCTTCTGCTGGGAGATCGGGGGTCAAAATATCCCCGCCGACTGGCATGATCTGGAGGAAGATCAACGCTTGCACGCCCAAACCATTCCGGTGCGCTATGGCCCCGAGGGGGCCAGCGCCATTATCCTGGGGGCCCTGGCCCTCAGCGTGGCCCTAAGTGTGCTCCTGCTCTTGGTAGCCCCGCTCCGGTTTTCGCCGCTCTTGGTGGGCCTGGCCCTGGCTGCGGGCGGCTATCTCCTCCTGCTCCCGGGATATCGCCTGTACCGGACCAAAGACCCGGCCCAGGCCGCGGCTCTTTTCAACCGGGCCAGCGCCTATCCCCTGGTCATGTTGGGCCTGGCCGCGGCCAGCCTGGTGTATTAGAATCGTGGTTCCCAACCGCAAACATACGTTCGACCAACCATCTGTCCCAGGGATTACGCGGGGGTATCTCAGGTCCGCGGCCCCGGATTACCCGGCGTTGCTGCCGGCGTTGGCGCGGTTCCTGGACCGTTTTCCCCAGCTTAAGCGCCGCCCCCATGCCATGCTGGCCCATTTCCCTATTGTCTTTATGCTGTCCGCCACTTTTTTCAGCGTCCTGTATGTCATCACCGGGGATAAATCATTCGATGACACCGCCTTTTACTGCCTGGGGGGCGGGCTGCTCACCCTGCCGCCCACCGTGGCTACGGGGTTGTTCACTCAATGGCTCAATTTCTCCGGCGGGGCGGACCAGACCGTGCGCATAGAAAAAGCCTTGTCCTATACAGTGATGTTTATCACCGCGGCGGCCTTTATCTGGCGCTGGCTGAACCCGTTGGTCCTCACGGACCTTAGCGGCGTCAACCTCATCTATTTTTTCCTGGTCCTGTCCCTGACGCCACTGGTGACGGCCAGCGGCTATTTCGGCGGCATGCTCACCTTTCCCCTGGAAGAGGAAGCGCCGGCGCCGGAGACCCAGAAAGGATATTCGATTTGAAAGAAAAACCTGACAAAGAACGAGAAATTACCCCCGCCGAACTCGCCGCCAGCTCCGGGGCGGATGGCGCTCCCGTCTATATTGCCTTCCGGGGCAAGGTCTACGACGTCAGCGGCAGCGGTTTGTGGGCGGGCGGCGGTCACATGGGCCGCCACCACGCCGGGCATGATCTCACCGACGAGTTCCCGGACGCCCCCCACGGCGAGGAAGTCTTTTCACGCTATCCCCAGGTGGGGGTACTTCAGCCCGAGCCCGTGGCGCCCGAAGCCCCGGCGGCCAAGACCTCGGCGGCCCGGGAGTTCTGGCAGCGGATGGTGCACCGGGTGCCGCTCCTCCGCCGCCATCCCCACCCCATGGTGGTCCACTTCCCCATCGTCTTCATGATCGCGGCCCCGGTTTTTACCCTGCTGGCTCTGATCACGGGAGTGAAATCCTTCGAGGTTACGGGCTTCCACTGCCTGGGGGGCGGCGTGCTCTTTACCCCCGTGGCCATAGTCACCGGCTGGTTCACCTGGTGGCTGAACTACGAGTCCCGGTGGCTTAAGCCCGTGGTCGTCAAGCTCATTGCCTCCCCGGTGCTGCTGCTGGCGGGGGCGGGGGCCTTTGTCTGGCGTTATCAGAACCCGGAAATCCTGGCCCGGTGGGGTGACGCTCCCAGCCTGGTCTACCTGGGCTTGATGTGCGCCTTGATCCCCCTGGTGGGCCTCATCGGCGCCTGCGGGGCCGAACTGACCTTCCCGGTAAAGCATGAATGAGCCCAATAGCGTCCGGTTTGGTTTTTTCAAAGGAGGATGCTCGTTATACGTCGTCCAATAATTCATAAATTCGCTAACGCACTTTTGCTCCGAGAAGATTACTTCCCCCTCACCCTGACCCTCTCCCCCATTGGGGGAGAGGGGAAAAAGTG
>JAUSOZ010000154.1 GCA_030655955.1 Deltaproteobacteria bacterium | reverse complement strand
TCGGCGCCATTATCCGAAATCCGCTAAAGCGGACAAATCATGTGCTATGAATTGCGGTCATATCATTTGCTATCGACATAGCGCGGAAACAACGGTTGCAGATAATCCGCCAAACTCGCCCGCACCGGGGGTTCCGGCCTCTGCCTGGGGCCGGAGCGCCGCTTCACACCTTTACATCGGCCCCGGAAGGATATATGGTAACCTGACGACTTTTTAAGGAGATCATATGTACCAGGCCAGATTTTGGGAAAGTGCGGCGGATCAGAAGGTCCAGTGTTTTTTGTGCGCCCACCAGTGCAAGATCGATCCGGGCAAACGAGGGCTCTGCCACGTCCGGGAGAACCAGGACGGCACCCTCTACAGCCTCAATTACGGCCGAGTCATAGCGGAGCACATCGACCCCATTGAGAAAAAGCCCTTGTTCCACTTTCTGCCGGGCACCCGCTCCTATTCCATCGCCACCAACGGCTGCAACTTCATGTGCCTCCACTGCCAGAACTACGACATCTCCCAGTATCCCCGGGTCCACGGCGGCAAAATCATGGGGGACCAACGCGACCCGGAAGCCATTGTGGCCTATGCCCTGGGGTCCCATTCGGCCAGCATCTCCTACACCTACACCGAACCCACCATCTTCTTCGAATACGCCCAGGACGTGGCGGTCCTGGCCCGGGAACACGGCCTGCGCAACGTCTTTGTGTCCAACGGCTTCATGACCGAGGCTTCCGCCACCGCCCTGGCGGAATTCATTGACGCCGACAACCTGGATTTGAAGAGCATGCGGGACGACTTCTACCGCAAGGTCTGCAAGGCCCGCTTGCAACCGGTGCTGGACACCATCATCCGGCTCAAGCAGCTGGGGGTCTGGATTGAGGTCACCACCCTGGTCATCCCGGGGCACAATGACTCCGAGGCCGAACTCACCGAGATTGCTAACTTTATCAAAGGTGTGAGCCCGGCCATCCCCTGGCACGTCACCGCTTTTCACCCCACCTTCAAGATGATGGACCGGCCCGCCACCCCCGTGGCCACCCTGGTCCGGGCCCGGGAGATCGGCCTGGCGGCCGGCCTGCGCTATGTCTACGTGGGGAATATCCCGGGGGAAGGCGGTGAGAACACCTACTGCTACGCCTGCCAGGAACTGCTCATCGAGCGCGCCGGTTATACCATCCAGCGCTACCACCTCAAGGACGGGCGCTGTCCCAAGTGTCAGGCCGAAATCGACGGGGTCTGGAAGTAGGGACCGGCGTCCCCCCAGCTTCCGGGGCCTGCATGGCCCTTACCACTCAATGCCGCGCCGGGACTTGACTCCGGCCTCGTAATAGTGTTTCAGGGGCCGCATTTCCGTGACCAGGTCCGCCAGTTCCACCAGTTCCGGGGGGGCCTGGCGGCCTGTCAGGACCACCTCCACCCACGCCGGTCGCTCCCGTAGCACCTCAAGCGCCTCCGCCAGCGGCACCAGGTTGAAGGTCAGGGCCAGGTTGATCTCATCCAGAATCACCAGATCATGCTCCCCGGCCCGAATGACCTGCCGGGCCAGGTCCCAGGCCTCTCGCACGCGGGCCAGGTCTTCCGGGTCCGGGGCCCTAAGATTGACCAGCCCCGGCCGCCCGAAATAGCGCAGGGTCATATCCGGGGCCAGGCGGTTCGCCGCGGCCTTCGCCTCCCCGGTCTCCCGGCCCTTCATGAACTGCACCATGTACACCTTAAACCCCTGCCCCACGGCCCTCAGGGCCAATCCCAGGGCGCAGGTGGTCTTGCCCTTGCCGTCCCCGGTGTACACATGAATCAGCCCCCGGCTCAGTCGCGTCTCGACCATCGTTCTTCCTTTCACAAAAGCGATAGGGTTATGTTCCGTAATTTATATCATAAATTGTCATGGCCAAGTTTTGAGCGACAAGCATCAAACCGAGATCAGATTAAACCTGACATTTGGGACTAAAACTTTACATTTCTCCAGGGCCATGGATACGGCTAACATATCCATATCAAAGCACTTCAATGGATTTTATCAGAGTCGATATAGAGCGAGGCTGTCGAAAAAATCACTTTAAGCTTGTCTTGATCCCCTCTTAAAGGCATTTCAGGGCCAGGACCTTGACGATCTCCCGATTCCTGGCGTTACCACTACTGAGTAGTACTTTCTGGACCCCCTACTCTTCAGTTTTACGCTGATGCATACCCATAGTTCAGGATCTTTTCTCTATTATGGACGAGGCAGTACATCAGCCATTGGAAATTCACCTTGACTTTTCCTCTCAAAGGGAACGGTCTAATCGTTTGTTAATCCGGATATCGGCAAAAACGGGCTCAGCGATGGCCAGCCGTTGCGGGTAGATTTTGCGTCCCGGTTCGGTGTCGATTTTTTCCCACCATCTGCTTGGAGAGACTTACGCCGATAGGGACTGACAATTGAGCCTCTTGCAAAATGCTCCGGGGTTGTCCGGGAGAAATCGCCGGTAATAGCCAATATGGAGACTTCGGTAACTTGTGTAATGAATTTCTTGAAGTTTGGTCACAAAATCAGCGTGTTACCCGAATTTTGGGCGTGGCT
>JAUSOZ010000153.1 GCA_030655955.1 Deltaproteobacteria bacterium | reverse complement strand
AGCCACGCCCAAAATTCGGGTAACACGCTGATTTTGTGACCAAACTTCAAGAAATTCATTACACAAGTTACCGAAGTCTCCATATTGGCTATTCCCGGCGATTTCTCCCGGACAACCCCGGAACATTTTGCAAGAGGCTCACTCGTTCCCAAGTTGCACTTGGGGACGACAATGCATGCTAGGCCAAGCGCGGCTGATTAAGTGTAATCGTCAAGACTTGACCAGGCATCCTCTCCGTCAAGCATGGTATCATCGGGCACAAAAGGATTCTGGAAATCCCCCCCCACAAAAGGTCAACTTCGCTATTCAGAGCATATCGCTCATTTCTTGAAGTTTTTGGGAAGCTTCGGTTTTGGCAAGTGATGCGGAAGTTGACAGAATCCAAATGGACTGGGGGTTCGCTTCCGGTTCTGAGGGAGCGCGGGGGTGAGATTCTCCCACGCTACTCGACTAGCGCCACCAGTGAGCGCCAAGGCAATGTCTCAAGGCATGAGCGCTGAGTGAGGGGATAGGGGCGGGCTGATTTGACCCGCCCCTCATGTGGGTTGACCTGTTACTTATTGCTGGACTTGTCTTTTTTGTCGACCTTCTGTTTGTCTTTCTTAGACTTTTTTTTGGCTTCCTTCTTACCTTTATCCTTCTTGCCTTTGTCTCCCACAGCTTTCTCCTCCGATTTTTTGACTTTTCAGTCTTGTTAAGAGGACGGATATTGGAGTGCTTACTTAACTGGTCGCCTTATGATGAGTTCCGCGCTCACCAAATCTTCTATTCTTAGCCATGGCGCTCCGCTGCTCAGAATATTCCCGGCATACCAAAGGATATTTTTTGGGATCCAGGCCAAATCTTTGGAAATATTCTTTCGGCATTAGGCCATGAGCCTTGCGCAGATGGGTCTTTAAGATTTTTAGCTTTTTCCCGCACTCAAGACAGACCACGTATTTGGCCTTGACGATATCTTTCAAAGGGATCGGCGGCTTCTTTACCATACCAGCTTCGGCCTTTGCTTCAGCCCGCTCCTCCAAAATTACCCCGCCTTCTAAAGATGCCAGCACATTGTAAACGCTCTTAATCTCTTCCACCAATTGATCAGGGGTTAGTTCGGTCATGGAAGCGTGGGAAACGACAATCTCGGTGGTTAGTTTGAGGATTTCGGTGGCCATGGGGATTGCTCCTTTTGAATTACTTGAAACAAATTATAGCAAATATTAATCAAATTTATGATCATTATGCTAATTTATCATTTCAATAAATGGTTTTGGGGACCTCTTGCCTCGAGTTTAACCCAGAAATGGTTACTCTTCTATCTAAATTGTCTCGTAGGACGCATGATAGCACATTTCGCTAACAAAGTATTTGCACCAAAAATTAAGCATTCCTAACCCGCGGAACCCAGATACCTCATTGGCTGAAACAGCTTGTAAGCCAGAACCTGCATCCTCAAGCCTGCTTGTTAACCTCGAAGCGCTGGCAACTCTCCCGAACCGCTTTCGGGAAATGGTGAGTACTGCTATCTATCTACCCTGATAAAATCCGTTAAAGTGGGTTGATATGTTTGTCTTAGCTCTATCTGCTGACCCTGGCGACATGTAAAATTTTCGTCCCAAGTGTCAAGTCTGATTCGATCTCGGTTTGATGATTGTCAGCTCAAAACTTGGCCATTACCGTTAAGCCATTGCCAAGCACAGCTTGGGAACGAGGTAAAAAAAAGAGCCATGCAAATTCTTGGTGCGTCCTACGCACCAGTGTCGCCGTTCTTGATTAATTAGCTATCTACTAGATTTTATTCCCCTTTTTCCCTTGTCTCCTCTTCGCCCTTTGCCCCTTCCTCTTCCTCTTCCTCCACCAGTACCAGGTTGACGTGGCGGCGCCGGATGTCCACGTGGGCCACCTTGACGCGGACGAGATCGCCCAGGGCGAAGATGCGCCGGGTGCGGCGGCCGAAGAGGCGCATGAGGCCTTCCTCGTAGCGGTAGTAGTCGTCGGGCAGGTCCACCAGGCGCACCAGGCCTTCGGCAAAGATTTCCTCCAGGGAGACAAAAAAGCCGAAGGCATTGACCCCGGTGATACGGCCCGAAAAGGTGTCGCCCACCCGGTGGGCCAGGCAGCGCACCTGCATGCGGGAGAGCATCTCCCGCTCCGCCCCCACCGCGGCCCGCTCCCGCCGGGTGAGATGGCCGGCCTGGGTCTCCAGGTCTTCCGGGTCCAGGGAAAAGGGTGGTTTGCGCCCCGCCAGACGGCTCAAGAGCAGCCGGTGAATCAGCAGATCGGGATAGCGCCGGATGGGAGAAGTGAAGTGGGTGTACCAGTCGGTGGCCAGGCCGTAGTGGCCCAGGTTCTCCCCGGCGTAGCGGGCCTGCTTCAAGGAGCGCAGGAGCATGAGCTGCACCATGGGGGCCAACGGGGTCTTACGCACCTCGTCCAGAAATTCCCGCAGGACCCGGGGGTCGCGGTGGACCTCCTTGGGCAGGTCGAACCCCAGGCTCTTGAGATAGGTGCGGAACGCGGCCAGCTTGACGGCGTCGGGGCGCTCGTGCACCCGGAAGAGGGAGAATTCCCCCAGGTAGGTGGCCACCGCTTCGTTGGCGGCGATCATAAACTCCTCGATGAGCTGGTGGGAAATCAGGTGATCCACCCGGCGGACGTCCACCGGCCAGCCCCGGTCGTCCAGCACCACCTCGGCTTCCGGGAGGCTCATGAGCAGGCTGCCCCGTTCGGCCCGGCGCTCCCGGAGGAGGTCGCAGAACTCAGTCATTTGGGTGAGCATCTTTACGAAAGGCCGGTAACGGCTCCGAAGCCCGCGGTCTTTTTTGACCAGCAGATCGTCCACCAAACGGTAGGTGAGGCGGGCGTGGTTGCGCACCACGCTGCGGGCAAAGGTGAAGTCTTTCCGGCGGCCCCGGCGATCGAAGTTGAGAATGGCGGTCACCGCCAGGCGGTCTTCCCCGGGGATGAGGCTGCAGACGTTGGTGGCGAGGTTCTCGGGCAGCATGTGCACCGCCCGCTGGGGGAAATAGACGCTGGTGCCCCGCTGGTCGGCCTCCTTATCCAGGGGCGAGCCCGGGGTGACATAGTGGCTGACGTCGGCGATGGACACGTAGAGGGCAAAAGTCCCCCCGGGCTTTTTTTCCAGGTAGACACCGTCGTCAAAATCCCGGGCGGTCTCGCCGTCGATGGTCACCATGGGCAGGTGGCGCAGATCCAGGCGGCCTTTCAGGGCCTGCTCCGACAGGTCCGGGTTGAGGTTGGCCGCCTCGGCCAGGACTTCCGCCGGAAACTCGTCGGGCAGTTCATACTTCAAAATCACCAGCCGGGCCTGGACCTCGGCGTCCTCTACGTCGCCTAAGACCTCGGTGACCACTCCCTGAGGATTGAGATGCCCGGTGGGATAGTGGGTCACCGCGGCCCGGACCATCATGCCCGGAGCGGCGCCGTTTAAGTGCTCCGGGGCGATCACCAGGTTGAAGAGCAGGTGCTCGTCTTCGGGTTCCACGTAATAGGTGTCGCCGGCCTGGGCCAGGGTGCCCAGCACGTCCGTGAGCCGGCGGGAGAGGATCCGGATCACCCGGCCTTCCTTGCGGCGGCCCCGGCTGCCTTCGATCCGCACCACCACCCGGTCGCCGTGCCAGGCTTCTTTCAGGTTCGCGGCCACCAGGTAGATGTCCTTGCCGCCGGTCTCCGGGGTGACGAAGCCAAAGCCGTCGGGGTGGACGGAAAGCTCCCCCGCCACCAGGTTCATTTTCTCGGCCAGGCCAAAGCGGCCGCCCTTAAGCGAGACCAACTGCCCCCGGGCCACCAGCTGCTCTACCACCGTGGTGATGGCCTCGGCCTGTTCCTGGCCGGCGTTGAGCAACTGCAGCAACTCATCCATCAACAACGGCCGGGCGGCCTCCTGGAAGGTCCGCAAGATGCGGTCTTCCTGGGCCCCCGGCTTCTTTTTGCGCCGTCTTCTCGTAGTCATTTTTGCCTCACAACCCGGGCCTTAAAGGGGTTGGGGTGTTAGCCGCCTTCGCCGCCGCGTCCGTTAATATGGGGTTTATAAAAACATTTATTATAATATCAACATGTTAAACAAGAGTCATCTAAAAACGGCATCCCGGGTAAACCTTTGCCCAGGCGCCGGCATCCGGCCGGGGCCGCACCAAAGAGCAAGCAGCCGTTCATGGGCCTTTTGCCCCACCCATAAAGCATGAAAAGAAAGGTGGCACAGGCTTTCCAGCCTGTGCTTAGGACAGCCGGGGGCGGCTGTCCTACATATCCTCAGGAACTTTTCCAAAGCAGTCGCACCTGAGCCGTTGGCGCACCCATAAACTATGAAAATCCATTGTAGGGGCGGTTCGCGAACCGCCCCTACGAAAACTTTTCAAAGGAGAGGCCCCAATAGACAGCCTGGGCGTTATCTCAATCTAACCCTCGGGAAGGATGGGCCTTTTATGGCCGTGAGCGCCAAAGTTTGACGGAGCGGGGTGGTTTGGCGAAGGGCACACAAGCTGAGGGGTTAAACCGATTGAGATTGAAAGCCTGAAGATTATCTCTTGGCAACCAATACTTCTTCCATAAAAATATCATTGATAACGCTTTGCGCAATTGCTTCAGATTTTACATTATAAGAGCCTTGCTCGATGAATTGTTTTATATTTTTAATTTTTTCAGTCCGAACATCAGGGGTATTGGTAATTATTTCGTAGGCTTTTTTATTCAAATCGTAATACTGGTACAGTATGCGTGGTTTATCCAATGAAGTAACCTCTCGTTTCCTGTTTTCATATGGCGAATAATAAATAGGTTCAGAAATAATTCTCAGTGCTAGTGCAAATTGCGGCTGGTAAAGTTGCATTTGACCGGTGCGAACAACTGAGACATGAAACCCAAAATGATAATTTTCAAGATCTGAGTGCGGAGTAGCGAAGGTTAAATAGCAAATATCGTCTTTTGCAATCGGCGGCTGTCGATCACAGACGAAATAAAAGCCTCCCAGGCTGATATTCACTAAAAGACCCTGGCCGGTCCATAATTCCTGGGATTGGGGCAGATGGACAAGACATATCCTGGGTTCAGAGATAGTAATGCGACCGAACTGGCGTCTTTCCGGAGGGAGCGCCACGGGAGTAACTTGATTAATTATCATAGGAAGTTCGCCTATAGAGTAGCAATGCCTGGGGTAATCAAACTTTATTTTCTAAATATCGGCACAATCGTTAAAAAATATTAATTTTTTTGCCGGTAGTCGGAGCCCAAGGCAGGTTTTTCCAGGTCCAATAAATCCAGGTCCTTCACTGGCTCGGAAAAGACGTCACCAGCGGGGCTCAAGTTCGAAAGCGATTGGTAGCGTCGGGTTTCAGACGGTGGAGTCGGAGGGCGCGGTTCAGGCCCCGGGCTTCCCGGGGCGCCAGAGGCGATAGCGGCGTATAAAGGTTTGTGCTTCTTGGAACAATCTTATATAATTTCTGGTGATATAAACCATTTTTATGCAAAAGGCGGTACCTGCGAGTGCCAGATTTGCAGGTGGAACTACTCACCGAACTTGCGCCGGAGCGACGGCAGGCGATCCTGTCCCGCTCACAGGTTGACGTCAGCGCCGTGCTGGAGGTGGTGGCGCCCATCTTGAGCGCCCTGCGCGCCGACGGCGACGCCGAATCCCTCCGGCAGCATCAGCAGTTCAAGGCCGACATCACTCTCGCGGACCTTGTAGCCACCCCCGAAGAGATCGAGGCGGCGTACCGGGTCCTGGACCCCCAGGTCATTGCGGCGCTGAAAACCGCGGCCGCCAATATCGAAAAATTTCATCGGGCCCAGTTGGACCGGGAGATGTGGGCCATGGAAGTCCAGCCCGGCATCCTGGCCGGGCGCCTGAGCCGCCCCATTGACCGGGTGGGCTGCTATATTCCCGGCGGGTTGGCCGCTTATCCCTCCAGCGCCCTGATGAACATCATTCCCGCCAAAGTGGCGGGGGTGGCCGAGATCGTCGCCGCCACGCCGCCGGGGCCGGGGATGGCGGTGAACCCCGCTACCCTGGTGGCGGCGCACCTGGCCGGGGCCAGCCAACTCTTCAAGATCGGCGGCCCCTGGGCCATCGGCTCCCTGGCCTACGGGACTAAAACGGTCCCCCGGGTGGACAAGATCGTGGGGCCGGGCAACAAGTATGTTACCGCGGCCAAGCTTTTGGTATTCGGCCAGGTGGACATCGACTCCCCGGCGGGACCCAGCGAGGCCCTGATCCTGGCGGATGACACGGCTACCGCCCGGTTTGTGGCGGTGGACTTTCTCTCCCAGGTGGAGCACGACCCCGAGGCCGCCGCGGTCCTGGTGACGACGGATGCGGAACTGGCTCGGGCCGTGGTGGCGATCATCACCCAGGAGTTGCCCCACCTGCCCCGGCGGGAGATTATCGAGGCGGCCCTGACGAAGTACTCGGCGGTGCTTCTGGTTTCGTCTTTAGATGAAGCCCTGGAGTTTGCCAACCTCTATGCCCCGGAGCATTTGCAAATTCTCACCCGGGACCCTTTTGCCCTGTTGCCCCGTATCAAGCACGCCGGCTCCATCTTCCTGGGGCCTTATGCCCCGGTGCCGGTGGGCGACTACGCCTCGGGGACCAACCACGTGCTCCCCACAGGCGGCTGCGCCCGGATGTTCTCGGGGCTCTCCGTGGATGATTTCATCAAGAAACCCACCTTTCAGCACTTTACCCGGGAAGCGCTCAGGTCCCTGAAAGATACGGTCATCACCCTGGCCGAACACGAGGGCCTGCACCTCCACGCCCGGGCCGTGGCCGAAAGGTTTCGCGATGCTTAACTAAACGGCGCCGAGGCCAAGATAGCCTGGCCCCCCGGATGCCAGCCCCAGCCACGGCCGGGGAGGATTATTACCATGACCCAGCGCCCCAGATCAGGACCATGAGCCATGTCAACCCATAAAGCCCCCACGGTCATACTGCCCGTAGCCGAAATCGCCGACGTCCAGAACCACGTCAGTCCCCATACCATCGACATCGACAAGGTGGGGGTCAAGAACATCTCGTACCCCATCGTGGTGTTAGACAAGTTCAACGGCACCCAGCACACGGTGGCCTGCATCAACATGTACGTCAACCTGCCCCACCGCCACAAGGGCACCCACATGAGCCGCTTTATCGAAATCCTGAGCGAACACCGCCGGGACGTCAGCCTCAAGAAGATCGGCCCCATCCTGGAGGAGACCCGGCGGCGCCTTAACGCCCAGTCGGCCCACATCGAGATGACCTTTCCCTATTTCATCGACAAGGAGGCGCCGGTCTCCAAGGCCCGGGGCCTGATGGAGTATATCTGCAACTTTAACGGCTCCATGGATGAAAACGGCGTCCTGGACCTGGTGGTGGGGATCACGGTCCCGATCACTACGCTGTGCCCCTGCTCCAAGGAGATCAGCCAGGTGGGAGCCCACAACCAGCGGGGCGAAGTGCGGGTCAAGGTGCGCTACAAGAAGTTCTTCTGGATTGAAGACCTGATCCGCCTGGTGGAGGCGTCGGCCTCCTGCGAGGTCTATGCGCTTCTCAAACGCCAGGATGAGAAGTTCGTCACCGAGAAGGCCTACAGCAATCCCATGTTCGTCGAGGACGTGGTGCGGGAAATCGCCCACCACCTGAGCCATGACGACAACTTCAGCTGGTACGCGGTGGAGTCGGAAAACTTCGAGTCTATCCACAACCATTCGGCCTACGCTTACATCGAATCCAAACAATTCTGAGGCGTGAGCTGTCGTGTGTCTGATACCGAATCGCAATCAAAAAATGCGGATCTATAGGGGCGCACCTGCGTGTGCGCCCTTAATTCAGGGCGGACACATGGGTCCGCCCCTACAATAAAATTGTCGTTTGTTTGCAAATTTATATGAGAATAGCTCGGTGGGGCGGGCCTCCGTGCCCGCCAGCGAGAGGCGGCCAGGGACGGCCGC
>JAUSOZ010000152.1 GCA_030655955.1 Deltaproteobacteria bacterium | reverse complement strand
AGCCACGCCCAAAATTCGGGTAACACGCTGATTTTGTGACCAAACTTCAAGAAATTCATTACACAAGTTACCGAAGTCTCCATATTGGCTATTCCCGGCGATTTCTCCCGGACAACCCCGGAACATTTTGCAAGAGGCTCTATATATATCAGTTAATAGAGAAGGTGATGGCCATGCTGAAAAAGATTTCCGCCATGAAGGCCCGGCAGAATTTGGGCCAACTCTTGAATGAAGTCTCGATCCGGGGAGACGCCTACATCATCGAACGGGCCGGCAAGCCCCTGGCGGCCCTGGTGGACATGGAAAGATTCCAGCAACTGCAAGAAGACCGAAGCTTTGCATTGCAGGCGCTTAAAAAGGTCTGGGAGAACATGGCCGGAGCGGACCCCCAGGAGATCCAGGATGCCATCGAGGCGGCCGAGAAGATCGCCGAGGAGGAGAACCACACCCGGAGCGAACTCATGCGAGAAGCCCTTCGACGGTTTATTGCCGAAATGGAACTCAGACGTCTGCAACGCTACGGGTTAAAAAAAGCCAAAGAGCTGAGCTTAAAGGAGGAAGACGTCCAGCGTTTCATTGACGAGTATCGAGCCGAACCAGCCGATGCTTAAAGTAGTGCTTGATACCAACGTCATCGTTTCCGGCTTAAACTTTCCAACCAGCAATCTCGCCAAAATTTTGATACTGGTGGCTTCAGGAGAGATAGCCAACTTCACCTCAAGACATATAGTCAATGAAACGAGACGTATTCTGATCGATAAGTTTTTCTGGACAGGTGAAAAAGTTGAAGCAGCTGAGGTTTGGCTAATAACCTTCTCCAAATCAGTCAACCCCAAAACCCGCATTTCGGTTATTGTTGATGACCCGGACAACCGCATTCTTGAATGTGCCGTAGAAGGCCAAGCCGACTTGATAATTTCGGGCGACCATCATCTTACCGATTTAAAAAATTATCAGGGAATCAAGATCATTGCCCCCTCCACCTTTTTAGCATTAATTGCCAAACTCAATGAAGAATAACCGAGTAGCTAATATACACACTGGAGGCATAATCATGTCTGGCAACGAATTTCCTGCCGCAGGCGACCTGGTGTTCAAGCCCAGCGCCCGGGCTTTTTTTGTCCATTACGTGGCCATGGCCCTGGTTTTCTTCGGCCCCCGGCTCAATCCGGCGGTGGGGCTGCCCGTCTGGCTCGGGACCCTCCTGGGGCTCGTTGTCCTGGGCGCAGTGATCTACCAGAAATACGGCCAGGAGTACCGGGTAACCTCCCGGGGGGTGGTCCGGGTCTGGAACTGGCCTTCCCCCCGGGAACAGGAGATCGCCTGGGAGAACCTGGGGGAAATCCTGGTGCTCCGGGGCTTGACCCAGACCATCCTCCAGGTAGGCAACCTCGCCTTCCGGGATAAGGCCGGGGAGCGTAAGCTGTTTTGGTACGGGTTGCTCAACCCCAAGGACGTTAAAAACCTGATCGAGAGGAAACGGCCGTGATGGAACCGGACGCCGAATGGGGTGCGGTGGCGGCCGTGGCCGAGGCGGACCAAGGGTCTCTGGCACCCGGGGAAGACCAGGAGTTGTCAAGCCTGGGGGGATTTTTCCGGACCCTCTCTGCAGTCCTGTTCCGGCCGGGGGAGTTCTTTCAGAACCTGGGCCGGGAAGGCTGGGCCGGGCCGTTGGCCTTTGCGCTCATCGTGTCGAGCGTCGGGCTTTTGGGCGCCCTCTTCTGGCAGCTCCTGGTCCTGGCGCCGGCCGGTGAAACCTCGGGGGACCTTGCCAAGCTCTTGCCTTTCCAGGGCTTAGGTCCGGGCTTGCTGCTGGCCATGATGGCGGCGTCCCCGGTTCTGGTGCTGGCCAACCTGGGCGTGGGCGGCATCTGCTGGTGGGGGAGTGTGGCGCTGGTGGGCGCCGGCCGGGATTTCACCCCGGCCTGGCGGATTTTCTGCTATGCCCAGGCCGGTATGGTCCTGGGGCTGATTCCGTTCTTCGGCCTGTTGGTGGCCGGAATCTGGGTCCTGGCCCTGATGTATTGCGGGGTGAAGCAGGTTTACGGCATCTCCACCGGGGGCTCTCTCGGGGCCCTGGCTATCTATCTGGCGCTACAGGTCTTGCTGGCGCTGACTCTTTTACTGGGCCTGGTGGGCGTCATGGCCGGCCTGGGATTCCTCCTGCTGCTGGGCTGAAGCGGCCTGCGCCGCCTGGGCTTCCCGCCGCTTCCGCCTGATCCGCAAGCCATGGGCGACCCAGCCGATCACCGCTCCCACCACCAGGGTAAGGTAGACCAGAAGATAGGTGGGCAGCTCCGCCAACTGAAATTTAAAGATTTTGATCGCCGGTGACTGCTGGGCGTTTTCAAAGGCAAAGTCCGCCAGCACGACGGCCAGGACGATCAACAACACCACCTTGAGCTTACTCATGGTCGCCTCGCTTTTGGGGTCATTCTTTCAGATAACGTTTCACCACGGCCTTGAGATCCTCCAGGTCCGAAGACTTGACCAGGTATTCATCCGAGGCCCAGGTGGCGAAATCCTGTTTGTACTCTCCGTAGGCGGTGCTCAGAATTACGGGTAAATCCGGCCGCTTTTCCTTAATCTGTCTCAAGGCCTCGATACCGTCCATCTCCGGCATTTTGATGTCCAGGATGACCAGATCCAGGGGAATTTTATCAACGACTTCCAGGGCTTCACGCCCGTTGGCGGCCTGATAAACTTCGTAGCCCTCCTCTTTAAGTTCTTCGCTGTAAAGGAGGCGAATGCTCATTTCGTCGTCCGCCACCAGGATCTTCTTCATTAACGTCCTCCTTTAGGGGCCCTGAGCACGCTGGCCGGAACCGCGCCCTGACCAACGTCTTTAACGAGACAGTATTTGGCCACCGGCAGGGTGACGATAAAGGTCACACCTTTGCCGATTTCGTTGTTTACCTCTATCTGGCCGTAGTGGCGGGAAATGATCCGCTGAGCAATGGCCAGCCCCAGCCCGGTGCCGTAATCCTTGGTGGAAAAAAATGGGTTGAAGATATTGTGGAGCACCTCCATGGGGATGCCGCTGCCGGTGTCGGCGATAGAGGCCGCGGCATAGAGGCCGTCCGGCCTTTCCACCGGGAAGGTGCGAATGCTCAGGGTGCCACCGTGAGGCATGGCCTGAATGGCGTTCTGGAAGAGGTTATAGAAAACCTGTTTCATCTGCCGGTCGTCGCAATGGAGCCGGGGTAATTGGGCAAATTCTCTGGCAATCTTGATTTTATTGGCATCCAAATCGCGCTGGACCAATATCAGGGTGTCCTCGATGAGCTTGGCCAGTTCGTGGTCCCCGTAGTAGGACAGATTTTCCCCGGTGAAGTCCAGGATTTCCCGGAGGAGCTTTTCCAGGCGGGTCACTTCCTCCTGGATGACCTCCACATAACCCCGGAGGGGCGAATTAGGTTCCACCAATTTGGCAATGCGCCGGGCGAAGCCGCCGATGGAGACCAGGGGGTTGCGAATTTCATGGGCCATGCCCGAGGCCAGGCTGCTCAAGGCGGCCAGACGGTCACTCTCCAGCATCCGTTCCCGGATGAGGAGCAACTCCCGGTTGTTGGTTTCAATGGTGAAATAGAGATGGGCATTTTCCAACACCAGGGCGGCCTGGGTGGCGAACATCTGGAGGGCGTCCAGGCGCTCCGGCTCCAAAGGCCGCCCGGAAGCCTGGTTGTCCACCAGAAGCACCCCGGTGGCCCGGTCTTTCACCACCAGGGGCACGACAAAAAATTCCTGGGCCACATACTTGCCCTCCAGGGCCGGGGGCACTCCCGGCTCCTTGACCGTCTGATGGTGATGATAGGCGGCCTTGCGCAACACCGCCAGGGCCAGGGGGCCCTGATCCACCCGGAGGGGAATTTCCCAATCCGTCACCGGTATCATCTCCGGCGGCGGCACCTGCAGGGCCGTGAGGTTGGGGAGATCGCCGGTCGCGGCACTGCGGCAGGCGCCTTTGGCGCCGGTCAGGGTTTGGGCCGCTTCATCCACCATCAGCACCACGGCCCGGTCAAATCCCAGGCCATGGTCCTGAGTGAGGCCCTGGAGGATGATCTCCTGGAGCCGCTCCTCCTGCACCGACGTCAGCATGACCTGGGAGATCTCTTGCAGGGCGGTGAGATTCCGGACCATGCGCTCGTTTTTTTCCGCCAGATCCTCAACCTGCTGATAGGTGAGGGCATTTTCGATGGCGTTGACGATGACGCCGGCCATGGTGAAGAGAAGCTGGCGATTTTCCGGGTCGAAGGGCAGGTATTCGCCGTTGGGGTTGAATTTGTCATACACCCCCAGGGTGCCGGTCAACTGCCCCTTGAAGGTGAGGGGCACCGCCAGGCAGTAGTGGGTGTGGCCGGCCGCATCCGTTGATTCCCCTTCATAATAGGGAGGTTCTGTGGCCGCGGCGCTGGGGGGTATTTGGGGCAGGGCCGGGCATTCCATAGGAATCTGGCCGTAGCGGGATGAGACCCGGAGCTCACCGGTGACGGCATTAATAATATGGAGGGCTGCACCCCGGGCGGTGATAACCTTGGCAGTGGTACTGACGATGCGCTCCAGGAGTTCATCCAACTCCACGGTGGAGGTCAGGGCTTTGCCCACCTCGAACAGCACCGACAACTCGGCGATCCGCTTTTTGGCTTCTTCCTGGACGATGGCCTGGCGCAGAGCCGCAGCCAGCATCAGGCAGGTCAACTGGACGCCCTGGCGCTCGGCGGCGGTGAGGGAGCGCTCCGCCCGGTCTACCAGGATCAGGACCCCGTAAAGAAAATTATCATCGGCCACCGGAAAGGCGGCCAGGGTTTGATAGGCCGGGTTAAGTTTTTCCAGGGAGGCATTGGCGGCCGATACTCCCGGCTGCTGGCGGTGGACTATGGCAGACTTGCGGGTCCTGGCCGTCTCACCCACCAGACCCTGCCCCAGGGGAAACTCCAGGCGCAGGTGGGGCGGTACGGGCCCCTGGCTGCTGACGTTGAGGAGCAGGGTTTCCCTGGCTTTGTCCAGGCCGAAATACAGCGCCAGGTCCACCTTCAGGTTGCGGGCCAGAAGGTGAACCATGTTGTTGAGGCGCTCCCCAAAGCTCACGGTAGAGGTGAGCACCTCTACCATTTGGGTCAAGAACGCAGCACGCTCCCCAGCCATGGAACCTCACCCACCCAACAGGCGCTGGCGTTTTTCCGCGGCCAGCCGGTACACATCGACGTATTTGGGGGCCGCGGTTTTGCCCCAGGAATAATCCAGGGCCATATTGCTCTTCATCAAGGCTTCCCAGACGGCGGGCCGTTCATAAACCGCCAGGGCCCGCTGCACCGCGGCCAGAAGTTCGGCCGGGGTATAGCCGGTGAACTTGAAGCCGCTGCCGGCGCCGGTGGCGGGGTCGAATTCCTGCACGGTCTCGTCCAGCCCGCCGGTGGCCCGGACCACGGGAATGGTGCCGTAGCGCAGGCAATACATTTGGTCCAGACCGCAGGGTTCATAACGGGAGGGCATGAGAAAGATGTCGGCCCCGGCGATAATCTGGTGGGCCACTTCATCGGTGAAGCCGATCTTGAGGCCCATGCGCCCAGGATATTTGAGGCTCATCTCCTGGAGAAAATAATGGTGGCGTTCTTCCCCGGTGCCCTGGATGACGAAACCCACTCCCAGGCGCATCAAGTCATCGAGAATGTTTTCCACCAGGTCGATCCCTTTGCGCTCAAAGAACCGGGTGGTCATGCCGATAAGAGGCCGGTCCGGGGGCAGGTCCAGGCCGAAATGCTGCAACAGGGCCGTCTTGCAGGTCTTTTTCCCGGCGAGGTTATCCCGGTCATAGGGCGCGGCCAGGAAGGCATCCCGATTGGTGTCCCAGCGCTGATAGTCAACCCCTTCCAGAATGCCATAGAGCTCATGGGCCCGTTCCCCGAGCAACCCCTCCAGCCCGAAGCCGAATTCCGGGGTCAGGATCTCTTCCCGGTATTTAGTGGATACGGTGGTCAGGAGGTCCGCAAACACCAGGCCGCCCTTCATAAAATTGAGCTGGCCGTAAAATTCCAGGGCCTTGGGAGAGAGCAATTCCCACCCCAGGCCGGTGAGGGGTAGGTCATAGGAAGAAAAAAGCCCCTGGTAACCGACGTTGTGGACCGTATAGACCACCGGCAGGCGTTGGAGGCGGGGGCGGTCGTTATAGAGGGTCCGGAGATAGACGGGCACCAGGCCGGTCTGCCACTCGTGGGCGTGGCAGACGTCGAACTCCAGTTGCAGGGCGTCGACCATCTCCACCACCGCCCGGGAAAAGAAGATGAAACGCTCGCCATTGTCGTCAAAATCCCCGTAGGCGGTGCCGTAGAGACCTTCCCGGTTAAACAGGGTGTCCTGGCCGATGAAGTAAAAATTCAGGTTGGGGTCGACCTGGGAGGTAAAGACCTCGGCGGACAGGGTCTTTAAGGACAGCGGAATGGAAAGCGTCTGCCCGGTGGAGGTAATGGGGTGGCCCGCTTCGCGTACCTGGCGGTACAGGGGCAGAACCACCGATACCTGGTGGCCCAGCTTGACCAAGGCCCAGGCCAGGGCGTAGACCACCTCGGCCAGTCCGCCGCTGCGGGCGAAGGGGTTGGCTTCCGGGGCTACCATCAGAATACGCATCTGTCATCCCCCGAGGCTTACAGGGTCAACTCCCGAAGATATTTGGCCGCATCTTCCGGAGGAGTAGGATTGATATAAAAGCCCGAGCCCCATTCGAATCCAGCAATCAGAGTCAGCTTGGGCACGATCTCGAAATGCCAGTGGTAGTAATTGAGTTGTGGTTCCCGGATGGGCGCGGTGTGCAGGATGAAATTGTACGGGACCTGCCCCAGGGCTTTCTCCAGGCGCTTCAGGGTTTCCGAGAAGATCTCGGCCAGCAGCCGGAAAGACTCCTCCTGCATATCCACGTAAGACGAAAAGTGCTGCTTGGGCAGGATCCACATTTCAAAGGGAGAGCGGGGCGCAAAGGGACAAATCGCCAGAAATTCCTCGTTCTGGAGCACCACCCGGGTCTGCTGCTGGAGCTCCTGGCTTATCATATCGCAAAAGACGCAGCGCTCTTTGTAGTTGTAATAAAACTTGCCGCCGCTCAATTCCTCCTGGACCAGTTCCGGAACGATGGGCAGGGCAATGAGCTGGCAGTGGCTGTGTTCCAGGGAGGCGCCGGCGGCCCGGCCCTGGTTCTTGAAGATCAGGACGTAGCGGAACCGGGGATCCTCGCTCAGGGCCACGATCCGCTCACGGTAGGCCTTCAGCACCCGGAAGAACCCGTCCAGGGGGATGCTGGACAGGGTGATTTCGTGGTTGGGACTTTCGATGATGACCTCATGGGACCCCACCCCGTTCATTTTGTCGAACATGCCTTCGCCGGCGCGGTCCAACTCCCCTTCCGTGGCCAGGGCCGGGAATTTATTGTTCACCACCCGGAGCTGCCAGCCGGGGGTATTGGGCTCGGTCCCCGGGGCCCGATAGGCCAGGACCTCGGGCGGCGTGGTATGTTCGTTGCCTTCATCGAAGGGACAGAACCCGCCTTTGGTGACCTCCGGTTCTACCACAAAGTCATGGGGGCGCTTGCCCCGCTCCGTAGAAATAATCACCCAACGGCCGATGATGGGATCTTTGCGTAATTCAGGCATCTGGCTCCATTCCTGGCCCCCCGTCGTCACCGGAAGGCAAAGGTGCCCGCCCCGGCGGCGCCAGGGGGATGAAGGATGTCATTCAGTATACTGCCCTGGGGATATTTTGCAAGGGATTTGGCGGACATGGAATAACGGCTGACCACGCCTGGCCCGCCTCGGCGCCGGGCGCGGCAAATTCCCCCGGCAAATCCCCCTATCCATAAACTATAAGACGGAAATCGGCATAATCCAGTCCTGATGCGGAACCGCCAATCCGGGCTGTTCTCTCAGTAGGGTGCGTCCTACGCACCATGTGCTTATGGCCGCGGCGGACACGGAGTTTAATGTAGGGTGCGCACCGCGCACCTTTGGTCGACCCTGTGGCGGGCGAGACGCCCGCCCTACCAACCTTTGCATGCTTTACGGCTGGGCCAAAGCCCATGTGCGACCGCACACCGCCCACTGCTCACTGCCAAAAGCTACCGCCGAAACAGGTACATGATCAGGGTCAAAATGATGCTGATGAGAATGCAGGTCCCCAACGGAAAGTAAAAGCTGAAATTCCCCCGCTTGAAACTGAGGTCCCCCGGCAGCTTCCCCAGCCACGGGATTTTTGGAGCCAGCAGAAACACCGCCCCCACGATCACCAGGATCACCCCCACCACGATCAGCAAACGGCCCAAGTCAGACATGATCCGGTAACACCAGCCTTTCTGTCAGGAAAGAAGTTGTCGCCGTCGAACTAAGGATCTGGCGGCGACCGGTAACGAAAAACTCTGCCTCATTATTATGAATGAGAACCAGGAGAATTTTCAAGGAGAAACCCGTCACGGGCAAATTATCCCGGCCCGGAGATTGGCAGGGAAAATTATTTCAGGTTAAAATACTAAGATGTTGATTATTCCGGCCATTGACCTCAAGGACGGCAAGTGCGTGCGCCTGCGCCAGGGGCGGGCCGAGGACGTCACCGTCTTCGGCGACGACCCCGCGGCCATGGGCCTCAAATGGCAGGCCGCCGGCGCCCAGCTTCTCCACGTGGTGGATCTGGACGGCGCCTTCAGCTCCCGGCCCCAGAACCTCGAATCCATCCGGCGCCTGCGCCAGGCGCTTACCATTCCCATCGAGCTTGGCGGCGGCATCCGGACCCTGGACACCATCGCGGCCTATATTGAGCTGGGCATCGACCGCCTCATCCTGGGCACCGTGGCCCTCAAGGACCCCGACCTGGCGGCCCGGGCCTGCGCCGACTATCCCGGCCGCATCATTTTCGGCCTCGATGCCAAAGACGGCCTCCTGGCCGTGGAGGGCTGGACCGAGACCAGCCAAAAGACCGCCCTGGACGCGGCCCGGGACTTGGCGCTCCTTAAGCCTGCGGCCTTCATCTACACCGATATCGCCCGGGATGGGGTCAAACGCGGCGTGAATATCCCGGCCACCCGGGCCCTGGCCGAGGCCGTGGACATCCCGGTGATCGCCTCCGGCGGGGTCAGTTGTCTCGACGATATCCGCGCCCTCTTGCCCCTGGAGGCCTTGGGGGTCATCGGGGTCATCACCGGCCGGGCGTTGTACGACGGCAGCCTGGACCTGGCCGAGGCCATCCGGTTAGCGCAATCCTAAGCCTTAATTGAGGTAAAAACTCATGGAAGAGTGCGTTTCAGTATTCCCAAGGGAGCTTGAGGTACCGCCCGAACTGCTGGAGAAATGGCAGAAAATCGCCGATATCCTGGCAGAAATGCTCGCAGTCCCGGCCGCCCTCATCATGCGTTACCAGGGCAACGAGATCGAGGTTCTGGTCGCCAGCACCTCGCCAGGAAACCCCTATCATCCAGGGGAAAAAGAACCGTTGTCCGGATCCGGCCTCTACTGCGAAACCGTGATCAAAACCAGGCAAATGCTGTTGGTGCCCAATGCCTTAGCAGATGAAAAGTGGCGCAACAATCCGGATATCAAGCTGGGGACGATTTCCTACCTGGGTTATCCGATTTTCCTGCCTCAGGGGAAAGTATTCGGAACCATCTGTGTCCTGGACCTAGAGGAAAACTCATACTCAGAGACTTATAAAAAACTGCTGCTGCAGTTTAAGGAGCTCATCGAAGCGCATCTTCAACTTTTGTTTACCACCGTCTCACTTCAAGACGCCTTGATCCAGGTAAAGACCTTGCAGGGGATGTTGCCCATATGCGCCCATTGCAAGAAAATTCGTGATGATCAGGGTTATTGGCAGCAACTTGAGGCCTATATAAGCTCACACTCCGCGGCAAAATTCAGCCACGGTGTTTGCCCGGACTGTCTTAAGGAACATTACGCCGAATTGGTCTAACCCGGACCAGCCGGAACCAAAAGGCTGGCAGCTGATTTGCTGCCATAAAAAACCTCAACCTCAGGACCGGGGTCCGAAAATCCCGGTCTGAACTTGAGGTTGGCAGCCATAAACCGGACCAAAAAATATATGCTCAATTTTGATAAGTTAGAAATACTTTGACCGATTCTTCTTTCCTCCATCGCATCCAGCGGCCCACCCGCTACCTGGGCCGGGAGATCAACGCCGTTATCAAAGATCCCCGGGCCGTATCCCTGCGCCTGGCCCTGCTGTTCCCCGATCTCTACGAAGTGGGCATGTCCCACCTGGGGCTGGGCCTGCTCTACGCCATCTTGAACCGGGAGGATCACATCTGGGCCGAGCGGGCCTACGCCCCGGCCCCGGACCTGGAGGCGGACCTCCGGGCCCGGCGCCAGCCCTTGACCAGCCTGGAGTCCGGCACCCCCCTCAGCCGCTTTGATCTCTTAGGGGTGAGCCTCCAGTACGAGTTGGGCTATACCAACCTCTTGAACATGCTGGACCTGGGGGGCGTGCCGCTCATGGCCGCCGACCGCGACCACAGCCACCCGGTGGTCATCGGCGGCGGCCCCGCCTGTTTCAACCCCGAGCCGGTGGCGCCCTTCTTTGACGCCCTGGTCTTGGGCGATGGGGAAGAAGTCATTCTGGAGCTGGCGGCGCTGGTGGCGGATTGGAAGGCCAACCGCGGCAGCCGCCGGGAGTTGTGGCAGGCCCTGGAGGAGTTGGAAGGCGTCTACGTCCCGGCCTTGTTTGCCATGGACTTCGACGCCGCCGGGGTGCTCCGGGCTATCAATCCCCAGGGACGCCGGAGCATTGTGGCCAAGCGGGTTCTGGACGATTTGAACCGCATCGCCCTCCCGGCCTTCCCCCTGGTCCCCTCCTGCCAGATTATCCACGACCGCCTCAACGTCGAGATTTCCCGGGGCTGCACCCGTGGCTGCCGTTACTGCCAGGCCGGCATGATTTACCGCCCGGTGCGGGAGCGCAACCCGGCCGCCACCCTGGCCTGGGTCGAGGCCGCCCTGGCCGCCACCGGCTTCGAAGAGGTCTCGCTTTTAAGCCTCAGCATCGGCGACTACGGCCCCCTGACCGGACTGCTCCAGTCCCTGATGGACCGGTTGTCCCCGGCCCAGGTGGCCGTCTCGCTGCCGTCCATGCGGGCCGACACCCTCACCCCGGAGATGATGACGCAGATCAAACGGGTGCGGCGCACCGGGCTGACCCTGGCCCCGGAGGCCGGGACCCAGCGCCTGCGCCAGGTAATCAACAAAAACCTCACCGAGGCGGCCATCATGGATTCGGTTCAGCGGGCCTTCGCCGCCGGCTGGCAGCTCCTTAAGCTCTATTTCATGATCGGCCTGCCCCGGGAGACCAAAGAAGACCGGGAGGGTATTACGGCCCTGGCCCGGCAGATTCTGGCCGCCGCCCCTCGGGGCAGCCGCCCCCGGCTCAACGTCAGCCTCTCGAGCTTCATCCCCAAGCCCCACACCCCGTTTCAGTGGGAGCGCCAGGAAGATTTGGCCGAATGCCGCCGCCGGCTCCACGAAGTCAAGGACCGGCTGCGCCAGAAAAACATCCAGACCAAGTGGAACTCTGCGGCCCAGACCTGGCTGGAGGGGGTGTTTTCCCGGGGCGACCGGCGCCTGGCCCCGGTCTTACTGGAGGCCCACCGTCGGGGCTGCCGCCTGGACGCCTGGAGCGAACACCTGCACCTGGAAGCCTGGCGAGAGGCCTTTCAAGCCACCGGCGTCGACCCGGAGTTCTATCTGCGGGAACGGCCCCTTGATGAGCTCTTGCCCTGGGACCACGTCGACTGCGGGGTGAGCCGGGACTTTTTGCTCACCGAGCGGGCCCGGGCCGATCAGGGGCTGGAGACCCCGGACTGCCGAGTCTCGGGCTGCCAGGACTGCGGCGTCTGCGACCAGGACCGCATCAGTCTCAGGCTGGAGGACTCTTTAGCCCTGCCCTTGGCGCCGCCGCCGCCACCGCTGGCCCCCGACCCGCTATCACCCTACCGCTACCGGCTGACCTACGCCAAGCTGGAGGAGGGCCGCTGGCTGGGACACCTGGAGATGGTGGGCTCCCTGTATCGCAGCCTGCGCCGCTCCGGGTTGCCCCTGTCGTTCTCGTCCGGATTTCATCCCCTGCCCCGGGTCTCCTTTTATGACGCCCTGCCCCTGGGGGTCGAGAGCCTGGCCGAGACCATGGACGTGGCCCTGGCGGCCCCTGTGCCCGAGGACACGCTGGTATCCACCCTGAACCGGGTGCTGCCGACGGGCTTGAAGATCCTCCTGGCGGCCCGCCTCACCAAGCGTCTGGGTCCCCCCGAACAGAAAGGCGCTCTTTACCAGGTGGAAAGCCCGGAGCCGGTGTTTGAGGCAGGGGCGGCGGCGCACTTCCTGGCTCAAACCGAATTTATGGTGACCCGGCACCGGCCTAAAGAGGACCAGCGCCTGGACCTGCGGCGCCTGGTGGCGGGATTGACCGTTCTGGACCCGCTCCACCTGGAACTCGACCTGCGGCGTCAGGAAAAAGGCAACTTCAAGGTGACCGACGCTCTGGCGGCGATTTTCGCCCTCAGCGACAACCAGGCCCGGGAACTGCGGATTTTGAAGATAAAAAGCACTTGATGATGGCAGGTGAAAAACCGGATTTTTTGTTATCCTGAGCCCCGTAGGGGCGGTTCGCGAACCGCCCCTACACAAGCTTTTCATGATTTACGGGTGGGGCAAAGGCCCATGCATGAGTTCAGCAAAATGTGGGGTGCGTTTTGCGCCCCTGAGATACGTAGGGCGCGTCTCAGGCGCCATTCTGGGTGCGTAAAACGCACCCTACAAAGGAAAATTACCTTTTTGAGCCTAGATTAGTATACATTGGCGAGTGGAAGTCGCCCTACCAATACACCGGCTGACAGCTAACCGCTGACAGCTGATAGCTATTTTCCTATGCCCAACTTACTCTTGATCAGCGTCACCGAATGGGACACTCGGGTGGCTTTTCTCGAAGACGGACGCCTGGCGGAGTTTTACGTCGAGGGCCAATCCCAAAACGGTCCCGTGGGCAACGTCTACAAGGGCCGGGTGACCAGGCTCCTGCCCGGTATGGCCGCATCTTTTGTGGATGTGGGGCTGGAGAGGCCCGCCTACCTCTTTGCCGAAGATGTGATCGCCCAGGAAGATGAATTTTTTCAGATCTGGCTCAAGGGCGAGATCGAAGAGAACCCGCCCTCCCGGCGGCTTCCCCCCGCCACCATCAGCGACCTGCTCCATGAGGGCCAGGAAGTGCTGGTCCAGGTGTTGCGAGGCCCCACGCCCAATAAAGGCGCCCGCCTGACTACCCACATCAGCCTGGCCGGCCACTACCTGGTCTATATGCCCACCCTGAGCCAATTGGGGGTTTCCCGCCGCATCAATGACGAGCCGGAACGCCAGAGGATCAAGGCTACTTTGGAAGAATTGCGGCCCGCGGCCGGGGGGCTCATCGCCCGCACCGCCTGCCGGGGCCAGAGTCTGGAAAAGCTGACCCGGGAACGGGACCTGCTCATGGGGATCTGGCAGCGCCTCCGGCGCAAAAAGGACCGCGCCCCCTGCCCCAGCCTCCTGCATCAGGAACTGGAGGCCGCCCGACGCGTGGTGCGGGAGCTCTATTCTCCCGAGGTGGACCGGGTCCTGGTGGACGACCCCGCCGCGTTTGAGTCCATCGTCGATTATCTGGAAGCCCTCAATCCCCTGGATAAATACCGGGTGGAGCTCCATGCCGGGCCCGAGCCCATCTTCAGCCACTTCGGTCTGGAAATCGATTGGGACAAACTCCTGGCGCCCAAGGTGTGGCTCAAGAGCGGCGGTTATCTGCTCATCGACCCCACCGAGGCCCTCACCGCCATTGACGTCAATACCGGGCGCTTCGTGGGCCGCAAACACCTGGAGGAAACCCTCCTCAAGACCAATCTGGAGGCCGCCAAGGAAATCGCCCGGCAGCTTAGGCTCCGGAACATCGGGGGCCTCATCGTCATCGACTTCATCGACCAGGAAAAGGCGGCCAACCGCGACCTGGTCTACCAGACCTTACAAGAGGCCCTGGCCCGGGACCGGGCCAAGACCACGGCGCTGCCCATCTCCCCCCTGGGACTGGTGGAGATGACCCGGCAGAGGGTCCGGGACAGCCTGGCCCAGACCATCACCGAACCCTGCGGCGCCTGCGCCGGCCGGGGTCTGACCCTGACCCCCCAAATCGTGGCGGCCGACCTGATGCGCCAGCTAACCGCCGAGGCCCGGGAATTCCCCGGCTACCAGCTTCACCTTTCGGCCCATCCCCAGGTGATGGCCATCCTGGAAAAGGACGGCGCCCGGCTGCTCAAGCGCCTGGCCAAAGACCATCAGGTAAAAGTAACCCTGACCCCCCAGCCCCAATTCGCCCGGGACCACTTTGTGATCACGCATGAATGGCCAGGGGGGTAAAGACAGGTTTTAGGTTTTAGGGGCCAGGGGTCAGACAGTTATCAGTTGCCAGGGGTCAGTAGTCAGTGTTAAAAGAAACGAAGGCGCCTTGGCGTTTATTTCCTCTCGTTCCCAAGCTCCAGCTTGGGGACGCACCTGGACGCCAAGCTCCAGCTTGGCAATGGGGATGTCACCGTCGGGTTGCCGCTTTTTGAGCAAAGCAGAGCTTTGCAGCCAATCTGGTTCCCAAGCTGGAGCTTGGGAACCAGAATAAAAACGGCGCGGACAACGCATACGAAGATTAATCCACTAAATATATGCCATCAACTTTTTTATCGCTGGTGATTACTGGCGATCTGATGTATAAGCCAATTCAAGATAAAGAATTCTACCGTGTGGGTTGAATCTCGAAATATAACCCCTAATTTTCAGTTGATTGTGGGTTCATAAATCGGGTAAAATTTAAGAAATTTTAAATTTCTCCCGAACCTTAATCCGGGCTTGCCTAATGACCGTTGACGTGAATATGAAAACGGCTAGAGGCAGAAAAATCAAAACCAAACTACCTTATTTTTCTTTTTTATAATTTAGTGTAAATATTTACCTCATTTGTGAATAATGGAACAATATAAAGGTATGGAAAACAAAATTATCAATTATCCCATTATTGAAGCTTTATGCGAGTTCAAATTTACACCTGCCCAATCTTGGGATATTACTATTCCAGGTATTTTCTACGAAAGAATAAAAAGCGAGTTCCCCACAAAAGAACAACAAGTAAGTTTCGGGGTGGGGTTCTCTCCTCAAAAAGGAACAATAGAACAAAAAGTTGAGTTACAGCAAAGGATAAGGTTTTGGCGAAAAGATAAATCTATAGTAATCCAAGTTGGGCCAAATCTACTAGCAATGAACCATTTGAAGCCATATCGTACATGGGAAGCATTCAAACCAATTATCTTGAATAACTTAAAAGCGTATATCGAAATAGTAAAACCAAAATCTTTTAATCGTATTGTGCTCCGTTATATAAATCAGATAGTTATAGATAATTATAAAGGCGAATTGAGTGATTATTTTAACTTTTACCCTTTAATTCCCCGGGAATTACCACGGGCTCATGGACCGTTTAATGTTCGTGTCGAATTTCCTACTGAGAACCGAAATGAGCTTCTTTTATTAAATTTTGCCTGTTCGTCTATAAGCAATGGTTCCAGCGCAACTGACTTTAGATTAGAGCTAAACTATATCCTAAAAAATGCAGAAGCACTTTTATTTGATCAAGCCGATGATTGGATAGAAAAGGCAAAAAGAGCTTTAAATGATGCCTTTAAAGCTTGTATAACCGAGAAATGTTGGAGAATTTTCGGGGGAGACAAATATGGAATACATGGAATACAATAATATTTATCCTAACCTTAATCATCTTTTCCACTCTGTTAATCCAGAATATGCAGGAGAGGAAGAAGATCAAATTATCTTCTTTGAACCTCAATCTGATATGTCAATATTAACACAACATACTTGGGTCGAAGCTGCCGAAGAAGACACTTGTATTGATATCTCTAAATTTAGTTTTGTCCTTCAATCGATTCAAGAGTTATCAGAAAATTATATTTTTCGTGACATAATTAATATTGCAGATTATTTATTTAAGAATAATCAATTAGTTGATATTATCTTTCAGGCTTCTAAATATATTTGGAGATTTTTTGGACGCGATGTAACTCTATTCCTTGAACTAAGTAAAGATCCAGAAGAAGATTATGATCGTTTATTTATAGTCATTGGCAGCAACCTACCTATTGATGAATCATTAGACTTTTTAGAAAAATTAGAAAATGATTGGTGGTTTGGCTTAGATTGTGATATTAGGAAACTTCTGGGAATAGATATTAAACATATTTTATAGAGATTCTAATTAAAATGCCCTTTGATTGGAACTTATACATTGAGCTATCCAAAGAATTATTGGATGGGCAAAGAGGAAAAGCTCCCTTCCAAGAAGCCCATCTTCGTACTTCGATAAGCAGATCATATTATGGGATTTATTGTATTGCAAGAAACTATCTTAAAGATAAAGACATACAGATTCCTGATAGAGACCCTCATAAATCTGTTAGAGAAATCTATAGTGCATCTTCAAATTTTCTAGAAATAAGAATAGGCGAAAACCTGGGAAGATTATTGCGAAGGAGGAATATCGCTGATTATGATAGTGACGCAATAATTAATTTTTCTGAAGCAACCGCTGCTTACAACCAGGCTCACCGGACTCTTCAATATCTTTCGAACTTGGGGGCTATTCAAACGAAATCTTCGGTATAGTTTTTCGATTA
>JAUSOZ010000011.1 GCA_030655955.1 Deltaproteobacteria bacterium | reverse complement strand
ACTTTTTCCCCTCTCCCCCAATGGGGGAGAGGGTCAGGGTGAGGGGGAAGTAATCTTTTCGGAGCAAAAGTGCGTTAGCGATTTTGAATTGTTGGACGATATGTAACAAGCATCATCCTGTGGAAAAACCAAACCGGACACTGCTGGGCAGGGTGCATTTTTTATTATCCTGAGTGGTTAAGTATCAGAATACAGGGCGGGCATTGCCCGCCATTGGCGGCTAACCACCGAAAGGCGAACCCATGAAACATACTCCTCAAGATCTCGGCGTACTGTTTGCGCCCCGGTCAGTGGCGGTCATCGGCGCCACCGGCCGGGCCGGCAGCGTCGGCCAGGCGGTCTTTGCCAACGTCTTCACGCACGGATATGCCGGGGTGGTCTACCCGGTCAACCCCAGGTCTGCCAGCGTCATGAGCGTCAAGGCCTTCCCGTCGGTCCTGGACATTCCCGATCAAGTGGACCTGAGCATCATCATCGTGCCCGGCCCTCTGGTCCCCGGGGTCATGGAAGAGTGCGGCAAAAAGGGGATCAAGGCGGCCATCGTCATCACCGCGGGCTTCAAGGAATTGGGCGGCGCCGGGGTAGAGCAGGAGCACCTGGTCCTGACGGCCGCCCGGCAAAACGGCATTCGCCTGCTGGGTCCCAACTGTCTGGGCATCATCAACACCGACCCCCAGGTCTCCCTCAATGGCTCTTTTGCCCGGCTGATGCCCGCCACCGGCAACGTCGCCCTGGTATCCCAGAGCGGCGCGGTGGGGGTGGCAGCCCTGGAATACGCCCAGGGCGAGGGGATCGGGCTGTCCAAGTTCGTGTCCGTGGGCAACAAGGCCGACCTCAATGAAAACGACTTCCTGGCATACCTGAAGGATGACCCGCTGACGGATGTCATCATGTTTTACCTGGAAGACCTGGCGGACCCGAAGCGGTTTTTCCAGCTGGCCCGGGAGATCACCGGCGAGGCCGGCAACAAGAAACCCATACTGGCCATCAAGTCCGGGAGGACCGCGGCCGGGGCCCGGGCCGCCTCGTCCCACACCGGGGCCCTGGCCGGCTCCGACGAGGCCTACGACGCCCTGTTCGCCCAGTGCGGCGTCCTCCGGGTGGAATCTCTCGAAGAGTTGTTCGACTATGCCCTGGCTTTTTCCACCCAGCCGCTCCCCAAGGGCAACCGGGTGGCCATCGTCACCAATGCCGGCGGTTTGGGCATAATGACCACCGACGCTACGGAGCGCTATGGCCTCTCGAATGCCGAATTTTCGGAGGCGACCATGGGCAGGCTCAAGGCCGGCCTGCCTGCCGCGGCCAACATCCACAACCCGGTGGATGTCCTGGGAGACGCCCGGGAGGACCGCTACCGCATTGCCCTGGAGGGTGTTCTCGGAGACGACAACGTCGATGGGGTCATCGTCATCTCCACGCCGCAGCTCATGACGAACCTGGCCGCCATCGCCTCCACGGTGGCAGAGGTGACGCCAGCGTACCACAAACCCACTCTGGTTTGCCAGATGGCCCTGGGGGAAATCGAGGAAACCCTGGCCATCTGGTCCAAGGCCAAACTGCCCCACTACCACTTTCCGGAGGAGGCGGTCCGGAGCCTGGGGGCCATGGCGCGCTATGCCGCCAATATTCACCGGGACCGGTATGAGGTGAAAACCTTTGCCGACGTCGATCGTGATAAAGTGAAAGAGGTATTGGACCGCGCCAAGGCCGCCGGCCGGAAATTCGTCCTGGAACCCGAGGCCCACGAGATCTTTAAGGCTTACGGCTTCCCGGTGGCGCCCTTTGTCTGGGCCCAGAGTGAGGACCAGGCGGTTCAGGCCGCAGCAGACCTAGGCTATCCGGTGGCCCTGAAAATCGTCTCCCCGGACGTGATTCACAAATTCGACGTGGGTGGGGTGAAGCTCAATCTGGCCGGCGCCGATGACATCCGGCGAGCATACGGGGAGATCCTGGCGTCGGTGGCCCGGACGCTCCCCGGGGCCGCGATCCAGGGCATGCTGGTGCAAAAAATGATGCCGCAGGGCCGGGAGACGATCCTGGGCATGACCCGGGACCCTCTATTCGGACCGCTCCTGATGTTCGGCCTGGGGGGCACCTTTGTGGAGGTTTTCCGGGACGTCAAATTCAGTTTGGCGCCCATCTCCGAGGATTGGGCCCTGAAAATGATCCAGGGACTCAAGGGATTCCGCATCCTGCAGAGCTTCCGGGGCGAGCCCCCGGCGGACCTGGCGGCCATCGTGGTATCCCTGGAGCGCCTCTCCCAGATGGTGCTGGATTTTGCCGAACTGGAGGAACTGGATATCAATCCCTTCATGGTCTTCGACGAGGGCCAGGGGGCCGCAGTCGTGGATGCCCGGATTTTTCTGAGCTGAAGCTTCATGGCCATTTTGGGCCACCCCCAATCACGAAATTCCTCGTAGGGGCGGTTCGCGAACCGCCCCTACAGTTGAATGTAGGGGGGCATTGGCTGCCTTCAACTAACTGTCCTGAAAAGTCTTTCGTAGGGTGCGTCCTACGCACCATCAAACCAGTTGAGTGGCGGGCGAGGACGCCCGCCCTACCTGATTTTTCATGATTTATGGGTGAGCCGGAAGCTCATGCGCGACTGCGTTGAGTATCTTAACAAAATATTGGGAGTTCAGATAATGATGCAACTGAAAAAGCTCTTTACTCCGGTCGGCTCCATGGATGCCGAAGAGGCCAAGGCCTACATGGCCGGGCATCGGGAAGGGGATTACACCCTGCTGGACGTGCGCCAGCCCGGGGAATACGAAGATTCGCATCTCCCCGGGGCCAAGCTCATGCCCCTGCCCCAACTGTCCGACACCTATCAGGAACTGGACCCGGAAAAGCCCACCATCGTGCACTGCGCCATCGGCGGCCGCAGCCGGGTGGCGGCCCAGATGTTGAGCGGCTGGGGGTTCAAGGAGGTCTACAACCTGGCGGGCGGGATCAAGGCCTTTCACGGGCACAAGGCCACCGGGCCAGTGGAGCTCAACCTGGACCTGGTCAAAGGTGACGAGACCCCGGCGCAGATCATCATCCTGGCCTACGGGATGGAAAAGGCGTTGCAGCTTTTTTATGAAACCCTGAAGCAGCAATCCGAGGACCCGGAATTGCAGGATCTGTTCGGGAAACTGGCCCAGGTGGAGGTGCGCCACGAGCAGCGGCTCTTTGAGGTCTACGGCCGGGTGGTGTCCGGCGGGGCGGACCTGGCAAGCTTTGAATCGACCATCGTGCCGCAGACCCTGGAAGGGGGCTTTAGCGCCGAAGAATTTCTGAAAACCAATAAATCCCACCTGCAAACGGTCCCCCAGGTGCTCGATCTGGCCATGATGCTGGAAACCCAGGCCCTGGATCTCTACCTCAGGTTTGCGAACTTGAGCGACCAGCCCCAGACCAAGGAGGTTTTGTATACCCTGGCCGGGGAGGAGAAGGCGCATCTGGCCAGCCTGGGGCGTCTGTTGGAAGAAAAATCGGGGCAGGGAGGCTGAACCGCATGGCGATTACCGTCATGGAGGTGTTGAAAAATCTGCCCCGGACCAATTGCGGGGATTGCGGACAGGCAACTTGCCTGGCCTTTGCCACCCACGTGATCAAGGAAGGGGAGGACCTGGGTAAATGCCCCCATTTGACCGGGGCGGGGGCCGACATGGGGCAGGCGGTCCGGGCCCAGCAGGAGGCGGGCGTCGGCCGGCGTCGCGAGTCTTTGGCCATTTCTCTGGAGGTTCTGCAGGAAAAGGTGGCGCCGCTTGATTTCGCCGCCCTGGCCGAGGGGTTGGGCGCCACCTATGGGGAAGAAGGCGGCCGGCCGTATCTCTCCCTGACTTATTTCGGCCACCGCCTCCAGGTCTTTAAAGATGAGCTGCGCTATCCGGCGGGGGCTGACGCCGACCCCTGGGACGCCATCCTGCTGTACAATTACATCGCCGCCCAGGGCCAGGAGCCGGTGGCGGGCCGGTGGATCGCCTACAACAGCCTGCCCAACTCGGTGTCCAAGGCCAAGACCCTGACCCGACTGGAGAAGAAGCTGGCGGATCATTTTGCCGGCCAGGCCCCCGGGCTCCAAGAGCGGGTCAGCCGTCTGGGGGGTAAGATGGTGGCGGTGGGCGAGGACGCGGATGTGCAGGCCGCGTTTATGCCGCTGCCTAAGGTGCCGCTGCTGCTGCTCTTCTGGGACGCCGAGGCCGAGGAAGGCTTCGCCCCCCAGGCCCACTGGCTGTTCGACGCCAGCGTCACCGCCTACCTGGACCTGGAAGCCATGCTCTTCCTGGTGGAACACCTGATGGAGCGGTTGATGGCGAGTTAGATATAATGACCAAGATTTAAGCTGACAATCACCAAACCGATATCAAATTAGACCTGACACTCGGGACTAAAACTTTACATGTCGCCAGAGGCTCAGATACAACTATGATATCCATATCAAATCACTTTGACGGATTTTAAAAGGGGTGATAGATAGCAGGTATTTTATCGGGGATTACTCAGTCGAGGGGCATGACGATTCCGTGGCGGTGCAGCGAAAGGAAGGGAGAGAGTTAACGCAGCCCATAACCGGCAGCAAAAAGCAGAGCGACGGTGGTGGTATGAATTATCCCCCATTAGCCGTGAAGATGCCCGTCCAGCAATGATCCCAATGCCGGAGACCAACTTCGTTGTGATCATGAAGGAGCGAAAGATCTACAAGAACACGATTAAATAAAGGAGGAAAAAAATGAAACGGACTAAGTCTGGAAAAGTGTCATTCTTAATGGCGCAGCCATTACGCAATCAAAACATAATGGCTGTGGTCTATTATTGTGAAGACGAAAACCTGTTTTGGCTGTCTTACAGGAGAATGCTAATGGTATTCTATACTTATGACAGATGACTGTTTATTCACAGCTTCTTACATTTTTTTGGGAATAAGAACGACATCAGGTTTTTCCTTGGGTTCATTAGGCATTGGCCTCAAACGATCACCTGGAGTACCTGTGTACGTTCTGTCCGCGTAAACATATCCTTCAGCGTTCTTGGATCGATCAATTGGTACTTTATAGATATAGGCTGGACCGAATCCAAACAAGGCAGCAGAAAAATAATCTGCATCTCCTTCAACCCAATGTTTCTTACAAATCATGGCAATTCCATCAATATCTTTCCGACAGAATGCCGGCCCAGAACCGGTTTCTATGAGGTAATATTGCGATCCTGCTGGAAACGTGCCTCGGGCTTCATAAGCCACCAGGATTTTCTGCGGGACATATCCTTTAACAACCTTGCCCCCCATTAACATTGCTGATCCAATTTTTATGCAGCCGGAAAGCATAATGGGGGCAATCAAACCCACAAGAATCATTAAACATATTTTGTTAATATTCTGCACAGGCACCTCTTTTTATGAACTTAATCCATAAAATCTGAGATTATTCGACAGCCTGGCCACCGTCGGTCAACAAACGGTTTCGGACGCTCCTTCCCCGCTTTTTAAGCCGGCAAGGACCATTTCATAGCCGGGTCATGTAATGGTGCGATGATAGCATAATTTTTCATGAATTTGTCAAAACATTCAGCCAGTTAGAGTATTTTTTTAAATTTTACATACATCCCCCTCAGAACCCAGATATCTCATTGCGAGGAACCCTAATGATCCCAAGCCAGCACCGCTCGATGATAGAGGAAAGCCTAACGGCAATTATCTTGGCTCATACCAAGTTGCCGTCATAGAGGTAATTGTGGTTGAGGTGTACCCCATTGTCAAGACTCTAACTTGAGCGATTTGTTTCTTGCACGTTATGCATTAATATGGTAACATATTGACATTATTGGGCATATCTGATATTATTAACTTTGCTCAACCAAACCCAATGGGTGGGAGGTTGTCACAAACGCTACTATGCCGAGATTATGCGGCAGGTTTGCCCACCGCAGTGCAAAAATGGTTTTGGGAAGCCCACCCACCGAGTTTAACCTCGACAAGTTTCCTCTTTTGTAGCCAAATTGTCTCGTGGAAGCCATGATAGCACAAATTTCAATGAATTTGTCAACCGGCAAGCCGGGCATAGTAATTTTTCCAATAAGTTGGGCATACCACACCGCCAGAACCAAGATACCTCACTGCTGGGGAGCCTAAGAACCCCAGTCCAGCACCGGCCGATAATGGCGAGCCAAAGAAATGACGGATGTCGCATGGATATACTTTCCTGGTAGTTGATACCTTGCCAATTTAGACAATTATCCTCAGATAAGCGAAAAATCCGGATATGATCTGCATAGCGAAATTGACCTTTTGTGGGAGGGGCCAGAATCCTTTTTTGTCCGATGATATTATGCCTTGATGGAGAGGTTGTCTGGTCAAATCTTGACCATTACAAATGAGAACCATGAGGATTTTGGGGGAGGGGGCTAAGAGCTTTTTCGTAAGTGCCCTTAGCCCCCTCCCCCCAATCCCTTATAGGGGGTTGGGAGG
>JAUSOZ010000141.1 GCA_030655955.1 Deltaproteobacteria bacterium | reverse complement strand
CCCCCCCCCCCCCGCGGGGGGGGGTTGGGGGTGGGGGGGCGGGCCCAGAACCGCGTGCAATTTTCTAACCGGACACTGCTGGATAATCCCGTTTTTTTGTCGGGGCGCACCCAGGTGTGCGGCCCGGGCGGACACGCAGGTCCGCCCCTAGAGTTCCCCTGTTTGCAGTGAAAAATTGATATAATAGAGAAGAATGGAATCAGACAGTTATTATATGGGGCTGGCCCTGGAGGCGGCTCGGGAAGGGATGGCCGCCGGGGAGGTGCCGGTGGGGGCGGTGCTGGTGGACGAGGCCGGCCTCGTCCTGGCTCGGGCCTTTAACCGGCCCATCGGTTTAAACGACCCCACGGCCCACGCCGAGATCATGGTTTTGCGGGCAGGGGCGCGGCTCCGGGGGAATTACCGGTTGCCGGGGTTGAGCCTTTATGTTACCATCGAACCTTGCATCATGTGCCTGGGGGCAATGCTGGCGGCCCGGGTGCGGCGGGTGGTGTTCGGGGCCCCGGACCCCAAGGGCGGCGCCTGCGTGTCGCTCTACCGCATCCCCGAGGATGTCCGCCTCAACCACCGCCTGGAAGTGACGGGCGGGATCCGGGAAGCGGAGTGCCGGGAGTTGGTGCAGGAATTTTTCAAAACCCGGCGTTGAATGCGGGTTCTGGGTTCTGGGTTTTGGGTTCTGGGAAAAAACTGGAAGCAGTCTATGGGGGGACGCCCACGGGTTTGCCGAACTTAAGGGCGGACACATGGGTCCGCCCCTACAAAAATATAAAGACAAAAGACCAATTACCTGTACGATCGTTTTTTGGTATTAGACGATATTGATATCCAAAATCCAGAACCCAGAACCCGAAACCCAAAACCCAATGGAGGGGTACCGAAGAGGCCGTAACGGGGCCGACTCGAAATCGGCTTGGGGGCTCAACACTCCCACGTGGGTTCGAATCCCACCCCCTCCGCCATGTAAAGACGGGGTAAAAGGGTAAAAGGCGCAAAGGGTAAAAGGGAAAAACTACCAGGCGGGTTTAACGCCTCGAGAGGGAGCCCATGGGACTGACGTATATCAGCAAGAACTGTGAGATATACCTGGGCGAGGACAGCGCCTACCGGGACGACATGGGCAGCCTCCCCCTGGATTGCATTATCTCGGCAGAAGAGTATAATGCGCTGCCGGAGGAACAGAAAAAGGAATACGCGGTCCTGGTGGCCAAAAGCAGGGGTCGGGGTCCAGGGGGCAGGGGCCAGTAAGCCCTGTAGGGTGGGCTCTGCGCACCTTTATCATGCACAGGCGAGACGCCTGTGCCACCAAATACATATAAAAAAACCGGAGAGATGCCCGAGAGGCTGAAGGGGCACGATTGGAAATCGTGTGAGGGCCTAATAAGTCTTCCGAGGGTTCGAATCCCTCTCTCTCCGCCATTTCAACTACCTGTTTTCAGTTTTCCGTTTTCCGTACAAGCTTCTGCGCCCAGGGAAACATATTCATTCCTGGCAATTAGCCTCCTTGACACAGTTTAGAAAACGGATAAAAAGATCGTCAGGGCTTTTTCAACAGAAAACAGAAAACGGAAAACAGAAAACGGTCTTTCAATGGCTTACCAGGTACTGGCCCGGAAATGGCGTCCCCAAAATTTTGAGGAAGTGATGGGCCAGGAGCCCATCACCCGGACGCTGCAGAACGCCCTGATCGCCGGGCGAGTGGCCCACGCCTTTCTGTTCAGCGGTCCCCGGGGAGTAGGCAAAACCTCGGTGGCCCGCATCCTGGCCAAGGCGCTTAATTGCGAAGCCGGCCCCACCCCGCACCCCGACAACACCTGCGAAATTTGCCGGGCGATCACCAACGGCTCCTGTCTGGACGTCCTGGAAATCGACGGCGCCTCCAACCGGGGCATCGACGAGGTCCGGGACCTGCGAGAGAAGATCAAGTACCTGCCGGCCCAGAGCAAGTACAAGGTCTACATCATCGATGAAGTGCACATGCTCACCAAGGAGGCCTTCAACGCCCTGTTGAAGACCCTGGAGGAGCCGCCGGCCCATGCGGTCTTCATCCTGGCCACCACCGAGCCCCACAAGGTGCCGGTGACCATCCTGTCCCGCTGCCAGCGCTACGATTTCAGGCGGATTCCCACCGGGGTGATCCAGGCGCATTTGGCCAAGCTGGCCGAGCAGGAGGGCTGGAACATCGATCCCGAGGGGCTGGCCCTGGTGGCCCGGGCCGCGGAGGGGGGCCTGCGGGACGCCCAGGGGTTCCTGGACCAGGTGGTGACTTTTGGAGGCGACGGCGTCACCGTCCCGGAGATCGCCCGCATCCTGGGGGTGACGGACCGGGGGGCGCTGTTAGGCGCTCTGACGGCCATCATCGACCGCCACGGCCCGGATCTCCTCAGCCTCATCGAGGCGTTGTATAACCAGGGGCAGGATTTGGGCCGGTTTTACCAGGACCTGATCCTCTATGCCCGGCATCTTTTGGTGGCGGGGCTGCATCCCGAGGCCCGGCACCTGGCCGCGGTGGCCGACACGGAGTGGGACGCGCTGATCGCCCTGGCCCGGCGCACCCCGGCGGTGCACCTGCACAACCTCTTGAGCGTGCTGCTCCAGGGGGAAGAGGATCTGAAACGGGCGCCGCAACCCCGGCTGGCCCTGGAGGTCCTGCTCCTTCGGGTGATTCACCTGGAGCCGGTTCTGCCCCTGGCGGACTGGCTGGCCCGGTTGGACACCCTGGAGAAGCGCCTGGAAGCAGGGCACGGGATGGCGTCCGCGTCCGCCGGAGCCGGGGAGCGCCAGGCGCGCCCGAGCGTTCCGGCTGCCATGGAGCCGGCCGCCTCGCCCGCGGCGCCCGCATCGCCCGCGGCGGCGCTGCCCGGTGTCCCGGAGGATGCCGGCCTCGATGAGCAGTGGCAGGCATTTTTGCAGTTTGTCCAGGAAAAGGAAAACGGCCCCCTATACGGTAAGCTGGCCCAGTGCCGCTTGGTGGGGAGGTCGGATAATTGCCTGAAGATCGCCATGGGGCGCCCCTGGAACGCTAACGGCGCCCGGCACGAAGCCCGCCTGCAGGAGCTGGCCCGGACCTTTTTCGGCCCCGAGACCACCCTGGAGTTTGAGGTGGACGCGCCCAAGACCCCGAAGAAAACCCCGGCGGCCCCTAAAAAGCCCCTGGATATGCAGAAGCTCCAGCAACAGGCCTTGGAGATCTTCGGGGGCGAGTGGATTTCGGCTACCCCGGGGAAGGAGGAACCCGAGTGAAAGATTTGAGCGGTATGATGAAGCAGGCCCAGAAGCTGCAGGCCAAGATGATGGCGATGCAGGAGGAGGTGGGCAACCGGACGGTGAGCGCCCAGGCCGGCGGCGGCATGGTGGAAGCCGTGGTCAACGGCCGCCAGGAACTGGTGAGTCTGCGTATCGATCCCGAGGTGGTGGTGGCCGAGGATGTGGAGATGCTCCAGGACCTGATCCTGGCGGCGCTGAACGAGGCCTTGAACCGGTCCCGGGAGCTGATGGCGGCGGAGATGAGCAAACTCACCGGCGGCATGCAGATTCCGGGGCTGTTTTGATGAGTGAGCAGTAAGCAGTGAGC
>JAUSOZ010000127.1 GCA_030655955.1 Deltaproteobacteria bacterium | reverse complement strand
GAGGCGGGCCGGGAGATCGACGTGGAACGGGCCAAGCGGGCCCAGGAACGGGCCGAGAAACGCCTGGCCGCCGCCAAGTCCGCGGAGATCGACTGGGCCCGGGCCGAAGCCGCCATGCGCCGCTCCCTGATGCGCACCAAGGTGGCCGGCCGCTAACCCATCATTCACTTAACCTGTTACCTAAAGGCAAGCCTGGATTGCGGGCTTGCCTTTTCATTTTTGGAAAATTGGAGTATTGATAGGGTTAATGGATATCAGGGTGAGAATTGCATGATGCGGTTTCCAAGCACAGTTGAAGAACGAGGGAGAAATCCATATCTTCCCTGTTTGAATTTCCCTTCTCAATGTGATATATAAGGTTGTATATCATGGAGGAAGCGGGTATGGCAACCAGACGAATAATCATTAGCCTTCCGGATGCAGATAAGCTTTGGCTCGAAGGCTACAGCAAAATTCACCAAATCTCGGTGGCCGAGGCGATTCGCCAGGGTATCGGTGAATTGAAGAAAAGCCAGCGCCAGCAAACCTATCAACAACTCATAGAGCGTACCAGCGGCGTCTGGAAAATGGGCGACGGTCTTGAATATCAGGAAAAAGTGCGGGCTGAGTGGGGATAATCGTGCCCATACTTACCAGACTGCTGGATTCGGTGATCCTCATTGACCACCTGAACGGGGTGCAGGAGGCCAAGCAATTCATCCTTGCCCTCGAACCTGAGCAAACCGCCATTTCCGTCATCACCCGGGCGGAGATTTTAGTGGGGGTAGAACCGGGGGATGCGCCGATGGTCAAGGCCTTGTTAGATCAATTCCATCTTCTGATTATCGACAAACCCATTGCCGATTTAGCGGCAGATATGAGAAAAAACCAGGGCTGGAAGCTGCCGGATGCCTTTCAAGCCGCGCTGTGTATTTATCACAAGATTAAGCTTGTTACCCGTAATACCAAAGATTTTGACCCGGTCCGCCATGATTTTGTTGAGATTCCCTATGAACTAAGAAGGGATTAACCCTCGGCTCGTTGGTACTCATCTTGCAATCTTTATACGAAGAATGCCATGAAGATAACCTTGAAGATAACCTATGCCCCCGAAGTGGACGTGCTGCGCATTCTCTTCAGCAACGCCCCCATTGAAGAAAGCGACGAAGACAAGCCGGGGATAATCATCGACTACGATAAGGACGGCAATGTCGTGGGCATGGAGATTTTAGACGCCTCCAAGCGCATGGATAATCCAAGGGCGGTGGATTATGCGGTGATGGGATAATGCAAAGCGATGATTTTTGGCATAATGAGTGCATAAAGGAAGGATATGAATCTGTCTAATGACAACATCACCGCCGTCATCCTGGCTGCGGGGCAGGGGACCCGGATGAAGTCGAGCCGGCCCAAGGTGCTGCATGAAATTCTGGGGCGGCCCATGATCGCTTACCTTTTGGATACCTTGAAAGAGGTTGGGATCGCCGACATCGTCGTGGTGGTGGGGCACCAGGCCGAGGCGGTTAAGGAAGCCTTGAAGGACTACGGGGTGCGCTTCGTCATCCAAGAGCCGCAGTTGGGGACCGGGCACGCGGTGCAGGTGGCTATGCCGGCGGTGCCTTCCGGGGCTGCGACCGTCATGGTCCTGTGCGGCGACGCGCCGTTGATTTCCGGGGAGAGCATTGCGGCGTTGCAAAAGTTGCATGCCGAAACCGGGGCCGCGGTCACCGTCCAGACCATCGAACTGCCGGACGGGGCCCATTATGGACGGGTGGTTCGGGACGCATCGGGCCAAGTAATCGCGGTGGTCCAGGCCAAGGATTCGCACGACCGCCCCGACCTCCTGGCCATCCGGGAGATCAACACCGGGGCCTACTGTTTTGACGCGACGTTCTTAATTGATGGACTAATGAAAATCCCCACCAGCCCGGTTACCGGCGAAATTTATCTCACCGACCTGATCCACATTGCCCGGCAGCAGGGGAGGCCGGTGGAAGCCCTCATCGACCCGGACTGGGAGGCGCTCCTGGGGATCAACAGCCGGGCCGAGCTGGCCGGGGCCACCCAGACAGTCAAGCGCCGGATCAATGCCCGACATATGGACCAGGGGGTGACCCTCATGGACCAGGAGGCCACCTATATCGAGTCGTTCGTAACCATCGGCAAAGACACGATTATTCATCCCAACGTCTATCTGCAAGGACGCACCGTCATCGGCGAGAACTGCCGCATCGAGGCCTCGGTCAAGATTGTCGATTCCATCCTGGAGCACGACGTTTATGTCAAGATGGGTTGCGTCATCACCCAGAGCCGGGTCGGGTCCGGGGTGGATATCGGCCCCTTTGCCCATCTCCGGCCCTTAAGCGACCTGAGGCCAGGGGTGCACGTCGGCAATTTTGTGGAAGTGAAAAAATCGGTTTTGCATGAGGGGGTTAAGGCCGGCCATCTCACCTACCTGGGGGATGCGGACATCGGGGCCGGGACCAACGTCGGGGCCGGGACCATCACCTGCAACTACGACGGCGAGAAGAAACACGCCACCATCATCGGCGAGGGCGTCTTCATCGGCAGCAACACCGCTTTGGTGGCGCCGGTGACCGTGGGCGCCGGGGCCTATATCGGGGCCGGGTCCACCATCACCGAAGACGTGCCGCCGGGGAAGCTGGGGATCGCCCGGGCGCGGCAGGTTAACCTGGAACGCCGGTTAATCGGCACGAAGAAGAAAAAAGAGTAGCGGATGGCGATGCCATTTTCGGCTGCACTTTCCTGTTTCTCTGCATAAGGTGTCCAAGCAGAGCTTGGACGAAAAAATGCGTTCCCAAGCAGGAGCTTGGGAACGAGAGGAAGGTGCGCAGTGCGCACCCTACGTGGCTAAAAGCTGACTGCTGACCGCTGACAGCTAAAAGAGGCGACTATGTGCGGCATTATCGGATATCTGGGGCCCCAGGAGGCTATGCCCATCATCCTGGACGGACTGAAACGGCTGGAATACCGGGGCTACGACTCGGCGGGGATGGCGGTGATCGGCGATCATGGCCTGGCCATCCGCCGCAGCGTGGGCAAACTCAAGGAGCTGGAAAACCTGGTGCGGCAGGACCCTTTGCAGGGTCAGGTGGGGATCGGCCACACCCGGTGGGCCACCCATGGGCGCCCCTCCGAGACCAACGCCCATCCTCACCGGGTGGGTGACATCGCAGTGGTGCACAACGGCATCATCGAGAACTACCTGGAACTCAAGGCAGAATTGATCAAGGCCGGCCACCGCTTTTCCTCCGAGACGGACACGGAAATCGTCTCCCACCTCATCGTCAAGCACCTGGAAGATGGGGCGTCTTATCTGGAGGCGGTGCAGCGGACGATTAAAGAAATTAAAGGGTCATACGCCCTGGCCATCATCAACGCCGGCGAGCCCCGCATGCTGGTGGCGGCCCGCAAGGAGAGTCCCTTGATCCTGGGGCTGGGTGAAGGCGAATATTTCCTGGCCTCGGACATCCCCGCCATCCTGCCCTACACCCGCCGGGTGATCTTTCTGGAAGACCACGATTTCGTGGTCTTGCGGGATGGGGAGTTTCTGTTGTTGAACCAGGAAGGCGAGCGCATCCAGCGCCCGGAGCACACCATCACCTGGAGCCCGGCCATGGCGGAGAAGGCGGGCTACAAACACTTCATGCAGAAGGAGATCTTTGAGCAGCCCCGGGCCCTGATTGACACCTTCCGGGG
>JAUSOZ010000118.1 GCA_030655955.1 Deltaproteobacteria bacterium | reverse complement strand
TTATCTCGGCCCACTGGCATTCATAACAAGTTGCGCTCATAGAAGTAAGAAAAGCTCACAGTCTGTAGGGGCGCACCCGCGTGTGCGCCCAACCTGAGGGCGGACACATGGGTCCGCCCCTACGAAAGATAAATTACCTGTATGATCGCAGTTTGGTATCAGGGTTCTTTGGCGCTATGATTATCCCTGGGAGGTATTTTGCCGGGTCAGGCGGGGCGACCGGTTAGGTGCACAGATCAAAAAACGCTGCCGACCGGATATCTTATTCTCCAAACTCCTGGTAAAATCTGCCAGAAACCGACCGATCGTCTTGAGGAGAGGGTCATTTTAGCAAAAATTATGGGACACCGGGGGGCCCCGGCCGATGAACCGGAAAACACCCTGCGCTCGTTCAGACGGGCCTTGGCGGTGGGAGTGGCCGCAGTGGAGTTGGACGTCCAGCTGACCAAAGACGGCCGCCTGGCGGTAATCCACGACGAAACCCTGGACCGGACCACCAATGGCCGGGGTCCGGTGCACGACTTTACCCTGGCGGAGCTCAAAAAACTTGATGCCGGTCGCGGGGAGCCCGTGCCCTCCCTGGAGGAAGTCTTTGACCTGGTCCAAGGCAAGGCCAACCTGGTGGTGGAACTGAAACAACCGGAGGCCGCCGGGGCGTTGCTGGACTTTTTCCAGGAACGCCGGGCCTTTGAATTCGCCATCATCATCTCCTTTTGGCACCCGGCCGTCAAAGCCCTCAAAAAGGCCGAGCCGCGGCTTAATACCGGCGTTCTCATGGTGGGATGCCCCGCGGACCCCGTGGGCCTGGCCCGGGCCGCCGACGCCGACGCCCTCATCCTCCAGTACGCCTACGTGACCCCGGAACTGGTGGCCGCGGCCCATAACCACGGCCTTTTGGTCTACGTCTGGAACATCGACGATACCAAGACCCTGACGCCTTACCTGACCATGAACCTGGACGGGATCGGCAGCAACCGCCCGGGGGTTTTGATAGAATATCTCAAAAGTAAGCAGTGAGCAGTGAGCAGATATGTGGCGGGCACTGCCCGCCAATTCCGCTGATTAATTGGTGCGTAAGACGCACCCGACGAAAAACTTGAGGGGAAAGTGAGCAGTGAGCAGGTTTCGATTTTGCGGCTCACTGCTGGCCTCCTCTGCAACACTATTTCCCGAAGGGATGGACCATGGCAAAGACTATCGTTGAGCAGGTGATGGCGGCGCATCTGGTGTCCGGGGAGTTGACGCCCGGCGCCGAGGTGGCGCTCAAGATCGATCATACGTTGACCCAGGATGCCACCGGCACGCTGGCCTATCTGGAGTTCGAGGCCATGGGGGTTTCGCGGGTCCGGCCCGAAGTGGCGGTGAGTTATGTGGACCACAATCTGCCCCAGACGGATTTTCGCAACGCCGACGACCACCGGTTTTTGCGCACGGTGGCGGCCAAATACGGCCTGCACTTTTCGCCGCCGGGCAACGGCATCAGCCACCAGGTGCACCTGGAGCGGTTCAGCGCCCCGGGTAAGACCTTGCTGGGGTCCGACAGCCACACGCCCACGGCCGGGGGCGCCGGGATGCTGGCCTTTGGGGCCGGGGGGCTGGATGTGGCCCTGGCGTTGGCCGGGCAGCCTTTCTATCTGGTCGTGCCCGAAATCCTGGGGGTGCGGCTGTCGGGCCGGTTTCAGCCCTGGGTGTCGGCCAAGGACGTCATCCTGGAGTTGCTGCGCCGCCTGACCGTCAAGGGTGGCCGGGGCAAAATCCTGGAATTCTTCGGGCCGGCCCTGCGCTATCTCAGTGTGCCCGAACGGGCGGCCATCACCAACATGGGGGCCGAGCTGGGGGCCACCACCTCCATCTTCCCGGCGGATGCTCAGACGCGCAAGTTCCTGAAAATGCAGGGGCGGGAGCAGGACTTCCGGCCCCTGACGCCTTTGGGCCGCCCGCGCTACGCCGCCGTGGAGGAGGTGGACCTGGGGGCGTTGACGCCCCTCACGGCCCAGCCCAGTTCCCCGGATCGCGTGGCGCCGGTCAAAGATTTGGCGGGCACTCCCGTGGAGCAGGTGCTCATCGGCTCCTGCGCCAACTCGTCGTTCAGGGATTTAATGATCGCCGCCCGGGCCTTGCAAGGCCGGCGGGTGCATCCCCGGGTGAGTCTGGAGATCAATCCCGGCTCCCGGCAGGTGTTGGAAAACCTCATCCTGGCCGGGG
>JAUSOZ010000114.1 GCA_030655955.1 Deltaproteobacteria bacterium | reverse complement strand
GGGTTTCTTAAAAAACTTATCTTTGGTTTCTTCGAAACCTAAATATACGGCCAGAGCGCCACCCAGAAGAAGAATCAAGGGAAGGCCCCCGGCCAACAGGCCCAGGAAATGCTTCCACCACATGCCGAGCCCGATCAATCCCAGCGCCACCGCGACCAGTCCGCCTACCAAAGCCGTCATGCCCAAACCTCCTTGCTCCAGATAAGATTTCCAGCTCGTCGCTGGGTTATCAGTACGATACCTTACAATGAAACATATTCTTACCAGAAAGGGAAAAATTAATCAAGGAGGAATTCAGGGGAGACGGGGCGGTTTGTAAGTTTTTTCCAATAAATTAGGAAGGTTATATGGCAAAGCGCCTTGACAAAAATCGGCCCGGAATTATAATAAAGTTAAATTACCCCCAACGGAGTGGCGAGAACTATCATGGCGGAGAATGATTATTATAAAATCTTGGGAGTTGGCCGGGATGCGACTGCCGACGAGATCAAGAAAGTTTACCGGAAACTGGCCATGAAGTACCATCCCGATAAGGCCAAGGGGGACAAGAAACAGGCCGAAGATAAATTTAAGCAGATCAGTGAAGCCTACGCCGTCCTGAGCAATCCGGAGAAGAAGAAGGAATACGACGAATTCGGCTCCCAGGTCTTCAGACAAAAATTCTCCCAGGAAGACATCTTCCGGGGGTCCGATTTTAGCGATATCTTCGGTGATGGCGCCTCGGAAAGTATATTCAGCCGCATCTTCGGGGGGCAGAGGGGCGGCCGGCCCCGGGGCCGGAGCGGCACCTTCAGTTATGGCGGGCCCGAGGGCCATTACCAACCGGTTTCGCCGCCCAAGGGCCAGGATCTCCAGGTGGAAGTGCCCATAACCCTCCACGAAATCGCCTTCGGCACGGATAAACTGGTGAGCTTCAGCCACCAGGGCCAGGTGGAAAAGATCTCGGTAAAAGTTCCCGCCGGTTCCATGCCGGGGAAAAAACTGCGTCTCACCGGTAAGGGCAGCCCCAGCCCCATGGGCGGCCCTCCCGGCGATCTTTATGTGAAGCTGAAAGAGCTGGAACACCCGGTCTTCAAACGGGAGGGGAATGACCTGCTGGTGGACCGGAAGATCAAGCTGAGCGAAGCTACCCTGGGCACCAAGGTAACGGTCCCCACCCTGGACGGCAAGACCATGAGTCTCAAGGTGCCGCCCGGTACCCAAAGCCATACCAAGATGCGGCTCAAAAACTACGGCCTGCCCACGGCCAATGCCAAAAGCCGGGGAGACCAACTGGTCCGCATCATTGTGGAAACCCCCGCCAATCTTACCAAGAAGCAGAAAACCCTCCTGGAAGAACTGGCCAAAGAAGGGCTCTGATGCCGTTTTCGGTTTTCAGTAAATTACCCTGGTTTTGGGGCCACCCCCAAACATGAAATTTCTTGTAGGGGCGGTTCGCGAACCGCCCCTACGGGTGGGACTTTCACGGTAGAAATCAAGAGATTAATCGCAGAGCGCCGGAGGTTGATATGCCTATTGAATTGGCCCCCACGGTTTACTGGGTGGGCGCCATTGATTGGACTATTCGAGATTTTCACGGCTACCTCACCGAAGATGGTTCCACGTATAACGCCTATTTGATTGTCGACGACCACATCACGCTCATTGACACGGTCAAAAAGGAATTCGTGCCCGAGATGTTGGCCCGGGTGGCCGAGATCGTGGACCCGGCCAAGATTGATTATATCGTCTCCAACCACGTGGAAATGGATCATTCCGGGGGACTGCCCGAGGTCATCAAGCGGGTCAAGCCGGAAAAAGTTTTCTGCTCGCCCATGGGCAAGGCCGGGTTGTTCCGTCACTACAAAGAGGATTGGCCCTTTGTCGAGGTCAAGACCGGCAGCGAGCTGTCCACGGGGCGATACAACCTGGCCTTTCTGGAGACCCCCATGCTCCACTGGCCGGACTCCATGATGACCTACCTCAAGGAAGAGCAGATCCTGTTCTCCAGTGACGGCTTCGGGGCCCACCTGGCCTCCAGTGAACATTTTGACGACCGGCTACCCGCCTTCCCGCTGCCCTACGCCCGGCAGCTGAAAAAGTACTATGCCAACATCCTGATGCCCTTCGGCGCCTTGATCACCCAGCTTTTCGCCAAGATCGCCCAGTTGGGCCTCACCTTTAAGATCATCGCCCCGGACCACGGCCTCATCTACCGCCGGAATATTGACTGGGTGCTGGCGGCGTATCAAAAATGGGCCGCCGGTGCTGTGGAGCCCAAAGCCCTGGTGATCTACGACACCATGTGGCACAGCACCGAACTGCTGGCCCACGAGTTTCTCCAGGGCCTGACGGACGCGGGGGTGGAGGCCCAGATGCACCACCTGCGGCGCACCCATCCCAGCGACATCATCACCGAGGTCCTGGACGCCGGGCTGCTCCTGTTCGGCTCCCCCACCCTCAATAACCAGATGTTCCCCACCATGGGGGAGTTTTTGACCTATCTGAAGGGGTTGGCGCCCAAAAACAAGGCCGCGGCGGCCTTCGGGTCCTTCGGCTGGGGCGGCCAGGCCGTGGGCCTGATCACCAAGGAGCTTGAGGCCATGAAACTCAAGGTGGTCCACGAGGGCTTCAAGGTCAAATATATCCCTGAGGCCGCAGAACTGGCCGCAGCCCGGACGCTGGGGGAGAAGCTGGCGAGGGAGAATTTACCTGGAAAAGTTTAAGCGTTATCTCGTTCCCAAGCTGAGCTTGGGAAGGCTTCTTACCCCGCCAAGCTAAGCTTGGCAACTGTTTCCGTTCCCAAGTGCAACTTGGGAACGAGTTGAAATGGTTGGTGGACTTACGGTCTCAAGGAGGAGTGCCAATGAAGCGGATGATAACCATGTGTATGCTGCTAATCATGGGCAGCCTGACCTCAGGTTCGGTGCCTCAGGCCCACGGCGCCTTGAATTACCTTCCCATTCCCTTCGAATATAATTCTGATAATACAGTCCGGGACGTCAATTATCCCACCGGGACCCCGGTGGTGCTGGGGGGTATCCCCTTTAATATCCCCAGCAGTCCCAATCTAAATACTTGGGACAGCATCATCGGAGCACCAACCGGCCCCAAGACCATACCCATCCCGGTCAACCGCGCCAACGTCCGGGAAGTTCACACCCTGTTTAATTGCTCGTGGGGAAGCCCTGGCCGTCAATGGACCACCCTGGATTTCTATTGGTCGGGTGGAACGGTGGACCAAATAGTTCTCACCGCCGGGGTGGACATCAGGGATTGGTGGAACGCCGGCTGGGTCGATACCACCACTCCCCCTACCGTGCAGGTGTATAGCGGCACCGGCCCTCCTCCCCACTCTCTTCCCACCCGGATTGATAAGCAAATTTTTGTTTTCGACGATCCCTCCTACGCCGGAAAAGTATTGGAAAAAATCGTCGTGACCGACAATGGCGCCGACGGGGTGTACCGGGCCTTCCTTTATGGGCTCACCGTGGCCTTTTCCCCCGATGCCGGGCCAGGTATTTTCTTGCTTATGGATTAATAGTTTCTCGTAGGGTGCGTTTTACGCCCCACTGGCGGGCGGGACGCCCGCCCGACGCATCTTTTATCTCGTTCTTTTATCTCGTTCCCAAGCTGAGCTTGGGAACGTCCCTTTCCCCGGCAAGCTTAGCTTGGCACCCGTTTTCGTTCCCAAGTGCAACTTGGGAACGAGTGAGAGAGAACTGTTCGGAACCGAGGCACGCAAGGACCCACCATGACCCAGGCCAGCGCCCCCATGAGCACAGCGATTAAAGTCATCACCGGTCTCGTGCTGGCGATGGCGGCGCTCATGCTCCTGGCGGGCGTGAAAGTCTGGGGTTTGCTGCTGGGGGGTGCAATCCTGGCGATTGTCGCCTTGTTCTGCTACCTTCGGGCTCCCGTGGCCTATGAACTCACGGGCGATGAATTGACGGTGCGGTTGCGGTTGGGCCGGAAGGTTTTCCCGGCGGTAACCGGGTGCTCCACTCTCAGCGCCCGCCCCCCCATGGGGCTGCGGCTCTGGGGCAACGGCGGCTTGTTTGCCGCCACGGGCATTTTTTGGAACCAGGCGTATGGCGTCTACCGGGTCTATGTGACCAGCGCCCGCTACCAGGACTATGTCCTGGTCGCGACTCGGACCCGAAAGATCCTAATCAGCCCGGGAAATCCCGCCGAGTTTGTCAGAGCCTGGGCCTCATCTGCACCTGCGGCTCCGGCGCCGGGCTAACCGCCTGGTCCAGGCCCTCCGGCCCTTATCCCCCTGGGTCATCAAACAGAAATGTTCCCTTTGATTCAGGAATGATCGTTAATTAATCCGGCGACTTCATACAGGTTGTATTGGCCGCTTTTACCGGGAAGGGAAAGACGGACGCATCGGCCTACCTGAACCCGCGTTTTCACCAGGGCATAGGTATCTTCGGAGATCAGAAATTGGGTGCCGGCTTGCTTGTTGGCGGCCTCGATACGGCTGGCGAAGTTGACCGTGTCACCGATGACGGTCATCTTTTTATTACCCGGCGATCCAAGTTTACCCGCCACCACCTGTCCAAAATGCAGACCGATGCGAATCTGAAAACTCTTATGATAGAGCTCCTCGAGATAAGGCTCGAGTTTCCGGACCGCGTCAAGCAGATCCAATCCGGCTCTGACCGCGCGTAAAGCGCCCTCAGCCGGATCATCGGCTTCAAAGAGCGCCATAAAACCATCACCCATGTAGTTGTTAATGATCCCGCCATGGCGGCCAATCACTTCACCCACTTTCTGGAAGTACAGGTTAAGGACGTGGATAACATCGTAAGAAAGCAAGCTCTCGGCAAATGGGGTGAATCCTCGGATATCGGAAAAAAGGATCAAGATATACTTTTCGACCCCGATTGAACAAGGCTCAACCCCTTTAATGTAGAGGCTGGTTAATTCCACATCCTCAAGAATATCGGTTACCAGCCGGCGAAGTTTTACATTCCCCGTGACGACTGTCTGACAAGCAAGACGAACCTTTGGGTCCAACCGCAACGTTTCAGCAATGCTTTGTTCCTCGGCATTCCGAGGTGAACAATTCTCCAGACCCTCAACAATAATGACCCGGCAGGTGGAGCACCTTGCACTGCCGCCACAGAGGTGGGCATGCGCTATGCCGGCTCGGAGCGCGGCCAGCAAAATAGTCTCACCTTCCATCGCTTCAATTTCTATTCCATCCGGCAGATAATGAATCAGAGCCATAGGTAATCCTTATTTTAGATGGGTATCAAATTTCGAGGTTCGCTGCGGCTGAAAATCCTTCAATATTTAATTTAGATAATCATTCCGATCCCGGCGGGCAAGGTTGTAGGCCACCGCTTTCCTGGGATGGGTCAGACTGTAAGGAAATGAGAAGTGAGTATAGCGGGTTATCTTGCCACTCACATGAACTTTAATAATTTTTGACGCATTACTGATATGCTCAGCATAGCAAAATATGTTCCTGGTGGGGGGAATTTGGGGCGTCAAGTGGTTGCAGAAACCGGAACACTGTGAGAAGCCATAGCGTGATATTTTATTGCTGTCGGCGAAACCATGGTAAAATTCACCGAAAGGGTTGTCTTTTGAGCCTACCCGGCGATATGTAACCTGGGGAGAGAAGTTGTCCGGTCCAGGAGGGGCTCATTACCGCGGCCTGGCGGCCTGATTGACGCCATTTTTTTCAGATAGCCGGGGCCAAACGGCATCTGAAGGCCCGCAGGTATTTATGAGCCGTGAGTTCACCCGGAAAGCATGAAAAGTCAGGTAGGGCGGGCGTCCTCGCCCGCCACTCAACTGGATTGATGGTGCGTAGGACGCACCCTACGGCAGACTTTTCAGGACCATGTCAAGATGAAGACCCGGCTCGACCAACTCCTGGTAGCGCGGGGCCTGGCCAAAAGCCGGGCCCAGGCTCAGGCTCTGATCATGGCCGGCCGGGTGGCGGTGGAAGGCTTAGCCTCCCCCAAGGCCGGCGCCCTGGTGCCGGAGGCGGCCCGGGTCACCGTCAGGGAGTCGCCCCCCTTTGTCAGCCGGGGCGGCGAAAAACTGGCCGGGGCCCTGGACCATTTTGGGGTCTCCCCCGCCGGCAAGGTGGCCCTGGACACCGGTGCCTCCACCGGGGGCTTCACCCATGTGCTCCTTACCCGAGGCGCCCGGCGCGTCTATGCCGTGGACGTGGGCTACGGGCAGTTGGACCTCAGCCTCCGAGGTGACCCCCGGGTGGTGGTGCTGGAGCGGGTGAACATCCGGTACCTGCCCGCCGCCACCATCCCCGAGCCCATTGACCTGGCCACCCTGGATCTGTCCTTCATCTCCCTGACCCTGGTGCTGCCGAAAATCCTGGAACTGCTGCGGCCCGGGGGGGAGATCGTGGCCCTGGTGAAGCCTCAGTTCGAAGTGGGCAAAGGCCAGGTGGGCAAGGGCGGGGTAGTACGAGACCCCCAGTTGCAGCAGGCGGCGGTCCAAAAGGTGGCCGCCGCGGCCCTCGCCCTGGGCTTGCAAGTGAGCCCGGCGTTCCCCTCGACCTTAAAGGGTCCAAAGGGGAATCAAGAATATTTTCTATATGTTATCCGTCCAGGGGCCGCGGCCGATTCTCTTGACAAGCCCCGTGACTGATCTTAAAATTTGAAAGAGAACGTAGTCTAAAAAGAGAGACTGAATCCTGGGATTTTTCCCGCCGCGGGCCGGAAAAATGCCTGGTTGGGAGCAAACTTATGGAAAACCGCATCAAAACCGTGCTCTTGCTGGCCGGTATGACCGTGTTCCTGATTGTTATCGGGAGGCTTTTGGGCGGTCGTACCGGCATGTACCTGGCCTTTATCCTGGCCGTGGGCATGAACTTTTTCAGCTACTGGTTCTCGGATAAAATTGTCTTAAAGATGTACGGCGCCCAGGAAGTGGCGCCCGCGGACGCCCCCCAGCTGCACCAGATCGTCGATGAACTGGCCCGGGAGGCGGGCATCCCCAAACCGAAAATTTACATCATTCCGGACGACTCCCCCAATGCCTTCGCCACGGGCCGCAACCCCGAACATGCCGCGATCGCGGCCACCGAGGGCATCATGCGCCTGCTCACTCCCATGGAGCTGAAAGGGGTGCTGGCCCATGAGATCGGCCACGTGCGGAACCGGGACATCCTCATCTCCACCATCGCCGCCACCATGGCCGGGGCCATCATGATCCTGGCGAGCATGGCCCGGTTCGGGGCCATGTTCGGCATGGGCGGCCGTGACAACGAAGAAGGCCCCGGCATTATCGGGGTCCTGCTGATGTCCATCATCGCCCCCATTGCGGCCATGCTCATCCAGATGGCCATCTCCCGATCCCGGGAATACCTGGCGGATGAAACCGGGGCGCATCTGGCCCACAACCCCGAATCCCTGGCCCGGGCCTTGGAGAAGCTCTCCATGGGAGTGCAGCGGGCCCCCATGAACGCCAGCCCGGCCACGGCCCACATGTTTATCGTCAATCCGCTGACGGGCAGCAGCCTCATGAACCTGTTCAGCACCCACCCGCCCCTTGAAGAGCGGGTGGCGCGCCTGAGGGCCATGCGCAGTTATTAAGACTGGAAGAAGAAAATAATTTCGTGGTATAACGGGTCATCTGTTCAGGCAGGTGGCCCTCCATCGTCCTGTCTTGGGCCTATCATAGTGGTCCCCCACCGGGGGCAAGGAGACCGGCAATGGTCCCACGGCGCATTGTTGTCATGTCCTGGTTCTGTCTGATGATCCTGGCATCTCCGGTCTGGGCCGGGCAGGCGCTCCTGGTCAAGGGCATGGAGGCCCAGAAGGCGGGGCGCAACGTCGAGGCCCTGAAACTGCTCAATACCTATGTCGACCGTTATCCCCAG
>JAUSOZ010000101.1 GCA_030655955.1 Deltaproteobacteria bacterium | reverse complement strand
GAGGCCGCGGCGTTCGGAGAACCCGGCCAGGGCGCCCCGGAGGACCAGGGTGGCCGCGGCCAGCCCCCAGGCCCAGGGCGCCAGGCCTGCACTTAGGAGGATGGCGAGGCTGTAAACCAGGGCATGGGTGATGCCGTAGGCCAGATAACCCGCCGGGCGGCAGATCCGGTAGGTGCGGGCCCAGCGGAGCTGGTGCGCTAGATAATCCGAAAAACTCATCTCCGGGTTGTTGGTCTCCACCACGTAAGGGAGAATTTTGACCTGGAGCCCGGTCTGGGCGATCCGGAAGCCTAACTGATAGTCGTCGGCCAAAAAATCGGCCAGGGGAGCCAGGCCGCCGATGGCGCTGAGGGCCTGCCGGGTCAGGGCCATGGTGGCCCCCAGGGCGAAGCGGATGCCTTCAACGTAGTTGGCCACGGCCACCGAAGGGATGAAATCGGCGGCAATGGTCAGGGCCTCCAGAGCCGAGCCCAGGGTGTGGCTGGGGCCGGCCCGGTAGGGGCAGCTCACCAGCCCTACCCCCGGCTGTCTGAAGGCCGCGGCCACCTGGGCCAGGTAATCGGGGCCAACCAGGACATCCCCGTCGGCGATCACCAGGAGGTCATAGCGGGCCATGGGCATCAGCTGGCGCAAGGTGCTGATCTTGGGGTTGAGGCCCAGATCTTCCGGACAGATGACCACCGACAAGTCGCATAGGGGATGGGCCCGGGCCAATTCATGCAGAAGGGGCAGCACCGGGTCATCCGGGTCCCGCACCCCGAAGAGCACCTGGTAGGAGTGATAATCCTGGGTGAGAAAGCTCGTTAGGCATTCCCGGGAGAACGGTGATAGACCCTTAAGGGGCTTGAAGACGGTGATGCCGGGGCCGGTTGCCACGGGCATGGCCGAGGAGGGGAGGGGGCGAAAAAATCGCCCCAGACAGACCAGGGCCAGGAACTGGTAGAACCAAGCCGCGGTCAATAGGAGAAGAAACAGATAAATCATGGCGCCCATCAGGTTTCAGGCCGGCGCCGGCTCAAGCCCCGGCGTGAGCCGCTCAAGGTCAGGGAGTAAACTGCCCGGCAGGACCCCGGCATCATACCATCTTCGCTAAAAAAAGACAGCAGATAGCCAAAGGTTGCCTTTAGTCCTTGCCTTTGGTGAGAGGCATCTTATCTTACACAGATGGTGGCAAGAGCGGCAGGGGCGGAAGAAATTCGCCCCTGCCGGAGCGCGGCTATTGCCGGCCCGGAGATACGGTAAAAATTTCCTGAAGGAAAAGGAGTCAGATAATGGGAGAAATAAACTGGCGGGACAATTGGGACTCGGCCCAGGAAGAGGCCACCAAAGAAAACCGCCGCATCTTACTGGAACTGTATATGGATGGGTGCCCCCATTGCACGCACCTGCACACTGAGACCCATGTTGATCCGGAAGTGATCCAGGCGGTAAACTCCAAGTTCATCCCGGTGCGCCTTGACGGGCGCAAGAACATGGATATCGTCAAAAAATTCAACGTCACCGGGGCGCCCACCACCCTGGTCTTCGAGGCCGACGGCAAGGAAGTGCAACGGTTTCCCGGTTATTATGCACCGGCGGACTACTTGAAACAACTGGAGAAAGTCGGCTAATACCAAGCTGCGCCCAAAAAGTAAGTTCTTTCTGGAGGGAGCGTCTTACGCCCAAGCAAGGCGCGTGAGACGCGTCCTACCAATGCCCACCGGCCTCAACGGTATCCGGACACCATCCCCGATTAATTCACCTTTCTGGCGGTTTTCCTGTCCTTCCCGACTATTCTGATTTGCCAAGGGAGGAATTTTTTTATAGTATAAGGCTGCAGATTTTACCGGGGCCGCCGGGTCCGCAGCTCACTACCGCGTGTAAGGGGTTACATGAGTTTTCGCGTCAAGTACGGACTTTCGATTTTTGTGGTTCTGGCAATTTTGGCAATGGCAGCAGGATTTGCCGCGGGTCAAGATGAGGAAGGATTTGAGGTCTCAGCCCGCTCTTTTGTCATTATGGATGCCAAGACCGGCAAGATCTTACTAGCCCTTAACCCCCAGCTCTTTTGGCCTCCGGCCAGCACCCTCAAGGTTATGACCGCCCTGTCGGTGGTGGAGCACCTGCAGATGGACGACAAGGTGAGCGTCAGCGCCCATGCGGCGGCGGCGCCGGCGTCCAAGATCGGCATTAAACCGGGAGAGACCTACACGGTGCGGGACTTGCTCTATGCCCTCCTGCTGTCGTCTGCCAACGACGGCGCCCGGGCCCTGGCGGAGAAGGTGAGCGGCAGCGAATCGGCCTTCGCGCATCAGCTCACCCAGGAGGTGCGGCAGTGGGGCGCCTATCGCACGACCCTGGCCACGGCCAACGGCCTGCCGGCGGACAATCAATACTCCACCGCCCAGGACCTGGCCCTGATGTTGCGGCGGGCCATGGCCAACCCGGAACTGGCCAAGATCATGGGCACCAAGTATTACACCATCCAGGGAGACCGGGAGCTGAGGAATCACAACCGGTTCCTCTTCACCACGCCCCTGGCGGTGGGGGGGAAGACCGGGTACACCCGGGCCTCCAAGCACACCTATGTGGGGATGTTTAAAAACGGCGACCAGGAAATCATTGTCGCCATGATGGGGAGCACGAAGAAGTGGGCCGATCTGCGGCCGCTGATTGAAAAGGGCTTCGAACTGGCCGGGACGCCCATCGCCAAGCTGCCGCCGGCGGAGGAGAAGCTCTGGTTTGCCAAGCGCAGCAACGGCAAGAAGGCCCGGGTGTCCAAATCCAAGCGCAAGCGGCGGTCCAAGGTGGTGATGGGCTCCGCCACGTCGGCGCCGGCCAAGCAAAGACCGGCCATCAAGAAAAAATCCAGGAACAACCCGTAATAGTATCGAGAGGCAGGAGTATGAGAGGTTATGGTAGAAAAAGGCTTATTCCATAAGGTAAAAAACAAGCCCACTCGGCGGCGATTCGTGGTGTCCACTATCCGCAAGGACGAGAACCTCTTTGAGACCGCCGTCTTCGAGGCCAATTTTTTCTATCTGCCCCGGCGCCGGAACCAGCCGGATCTGGCGCTGGAGACCTCCACCGCAGACGAGGCCTGGGACCTGCATGCCAAACTGGCGGTTCGCCTCATCCACGAGTATCCCGCCCGTGTTATCCAGGAGTATTGCGAACTTACCCCGCCAACGCCTCCCCAGGATTGAGGCTTCCTGCCCCGCGACATTCCCGCATCTTCCCCACCCAAAGGGCATTTTGTTATCCAGGTCATAATTATATCTCGAGGCCTTCCGGCGTGATAAATTTTAGCGCTCAAGGTCGGAATTTCTCAGGTCTTGAGAGCCGCAGGCCAGGGCGCCGGCGCCACACTTTTGATCAAAGAGCCTTGCCAGGGAGACTTTTGCCGGGCTCTCAACCCGGCATCAGGTCAAATCCACCCGTTTGACTCCGGGGAGTTCGAAGACTTCTTGGAGCACCTGGCGGTCAGGGTGAGAAGTCCGAATCCGCAGGAGAAAGTTGGCGGTGACTTCCTTTTTTTCCAGGTTCTTGCTCAAACCGAAATTGATCACCTCAAAGGCATGTTTGGTGATGATGTCCTGGATACGGCTGAACTGGCCGGCCAGATCCTGGGAGACGATGGTCATTTCCTGATACCAGTCCTTTTTCAAGCGCCGCTCGAAGAACTTCACCCCCACTAACGAGACCACCGTAAGGCCTGCCACCACGGAGCCGTAGAGATAAAATCCCGCTCCGATGGATAGCCCGATGGCGCACACCACCCAGACACAGGCGGCCGTGGTCAGGCCCCGGATGGTATCCTTATACCTGAGGATAACCCCGGCGCCTAAAAAACCGATGCCGGTGACGGCCTGGGCCGCAATCCGCCCGGGGTCGACCCGCATGGCATCCGGCGGCAGCTTATCCATCATCCCGAAAGAGAGATATTGTGACAGGACCATGATCAGGGCCGAACCGAGGCACAGGATGAGGTAGGTCCTGATGCCGGCCGGCCGCCCATGCACCTCCCGCTCGAACCCCACTAGAGCCCCAAGGATTGCGGCTAAGATCAATCTGAACAGAATCTCCCCGTGATGCGGCGTCATGTACCTTTCTCCTTTACTATCGAGTTGCGGTCAAACATATACAGACTGAACGTAAGGGCGCACCTGTGAGTTTGCCCTCAGGGGGGACACAGGGGTCCCCCGCTAGAAGAATTGTCCCGTAAATGCTTATCGGCATAAGATTGGAAAATCACCATGGGGTGGATTATAGCGTAATTTTTCCAGGTTGGGGATTGCGGTTGGGCCCATGCCTGAGGTTAGCGTGAGGGGAAAAATGGTCCGGTGGGAAGTTGCAGATGCAGGCCCTATGAAATACCCCAGACCGCAATTCCGGCCTGGTCCGCAATCTGGCGCATCTCCGGGCCGTCGAAGATCAGGGTCTTGCCGGCCTCGATGGCCAGCGCCGTGGCCTTAACCTCCCGCATGGTGGCGATGGTGTCCAGGCCCACGGCGGGCACGTCAAACCGGAGATCCTGGTCGGGCTTGCTCATCTTGACCACCACGGCGCCGGGACCCGCCAGGGCGCCGCCCCGGCGAATGGTCTCGTCGGTGCCTTCGATGGTCTCCAGGGCCACCACCACCTGATGCCGCACCACGGCGCACTGGCCGATGTCCAGACGGCCCAGCTCCCGGGCCGCCTGCACTCCCAGGTTGATGTCGGCCAGCTCGGCCGGGGTGGGAGAACGGCGGCTGAGCGGGCCCGGGGTGGCCAGGAGGTCGTTGAGGAAGAGGGTGGAGGGGGCGATGGTAATGCCTTCGGTGGCCATTTCGTCGGCCACGGCCCGGAGGAGGCGGTCGTCCTGGCCGGCTCCGGCCCGGCGGATGACGCCCAGGGCCCGCCAGTCGGGGCGAAACTCCCGGAAGAGGCGGCCCCGGCTGATACCGCCGGCCATGACTGCCTGCCGGACCCCGGCGGCCTTGAAAATGCGGATGATTTTGCCCAACTGGCCGACGTGAATCCAGTGGAGTTCGGCCACGAAGGAGGCCAGGGCCGGGTCAGTCTCTCCCCGGTGGGCCACGGCGATGACCGCAGCCCCTTGTTGCCGGGCGGCCTGGGCAAACAGGAGGGGGAACTGCCCCTTACCCGCGATTAAGCCGATGTTCTCTGACATCCGCCGGGAGCAGGCCCCGTTCCGAAGTCTCCAGAAACGTCAGGAGGTGGCCGACCTCGGGAGTCGGGGGCAATTCGTTTTTGATCCTGGTGATGGCCTCTTTCTGGTTCAGCTCCGAGAGGAACAGGAGCTCGTAGGCCCGTTTCAAAGGTTGGAGGGCGGAGTCAATAAAGCCATGGCGTTTCAAACCCACCAGGTTGAGCCCCACCAGCTTGGCCCGGTTGCCCACGGCCATGGCGTAGGGCGGGACGTCCCGATGCACCGCCGAACACCCGCCCACAAAGGCGTGGCAGCCCACATGGCAAAACTGGTGGATGGCGGAGAGGCCCCCTAAAATGACGTAGTCCTCCAGGATAATGTGGCCGCCCAGGGTGGCGGCGTTGGACATGATGACGCCGTTGCCCACCTGGCAGTCGTGGGCCACGTGGGTATAGGCCATGAACAGGTTGCCGTGGCCGATGCGGGTGGCGCCGCCGCCGCCGGCGGTGCCCCGGTGCATGGTGGCGAACTCCCGGATAATGTTGCCGTCGCCGATGATCAGTTGGGTTTCTTCGCCCTGGAATTTCAAGTCCTGGGGAACTTCCCCGATGACCGCGAACTGGAAAATCTCGCACTTGTTGCCGATGGTGGTGAAGTCCTTTATCACCACGTGGGAGCCGATGCGGGTGTCGTGGCCGATCCGCACTCGCCCCTGGATGATGCTGAAGGGCCCTACGGTGACGCCCTCACCCAGTTCGACGGTTTTATCCACCAGGGCGGTGGGGTGGATTTGGACCATACTTATTCCTCCCCTTGACCTATTGCGGCCATGAGTTCGCCTTCGGCCACCAGGGTCTGGTTGACAAAGGCCTGGGCCTTCATTTTCCAGAATTTCTTGCCACCTCGGATCGATTCTACCTCGATCCGCAATTGGTCTCCCGGCACCACCGGCTGGCGGAAGCGCATCTTGTCCAAACCCAGCAGGAAGAGGTGAGAGTTGCCCAAGAGCTCCGGGAGGGACATAAGGGCCAGGATGCCGCCCACCTGGGCCATGGCCTCGGCGATGAGGACGCCGGGCATGATGGGGCGGCCGGGGAAATGCCCCTGGAAAAAGGGCTCATTAATGGAGACATTTTTCAACCCCACGATACGTTTGCCCTTCTCCAGGCTGGTGATGCGGTCCACCAGGAGAAAGGGATAACGGTGGGGGAGGATTTTTTGGATTTCTTCCAGACTCAGGGTCTGCGGCGGGTTCATGGTTCCGGCTCCTGAGGTTCAAGGTTTTTAGTCTTCAGCTTTGAGCTTTCCTGCTCCTGGTCCAATCTGGCGGAGAGTTGGCTCACTTCGTGTTCCAGCTGTTTCAAG
>JAUSOZ010000100.1 GCA_030655955.1 Deltaproteobacteria bacterium | reverse complement strand
TCAGCCAAAAATTGAGCGCCCGGATAATCTCTTTGCGCACGTCCGGGCTGGCGAAATTGAGGTCCGGCTGATGGGAGTAAAAGCGGTGCCAGTAATAGGCCTTGGCCACCGGGTCCCAGGCCCAATTGGAGGATTCGAAATCCTGGAAGATGATGCGGGCTTCTGGATATTTTTGGGGGGTTTCACTCCAGACGTAATATTCGCGGTGGCGGCTTCCCGGCGCGGCCCGGCGGGCCCTCTGGAACCAGGGATGCTGGTTGGAAGTGTGGTTGATCACCAGCTCGGTAATGATCTTTAAACCCCGGTACTTGGCCTCCCGCAGGAAGGTCTTGAAGTCCCGTAAGGTCCCGTACTTCTCATGGATGTCGGTATAATCGGCGATGTCGTAGCCGTCATCTCTCAGGGGCGAGGGGTAAAAGGGCAACAGCCAGATGGCGGTGACCCCCAGATCCTGGAGGTAATCCAGCTTCTCGGTGAGACCCCGGAAGTCTCCGATACCGTCCTTGTCGCTGTCGTAGAAGGAGCGCACGTGCAATTCATAAATGACGGCATCCTTATACCACAAAGGGTCATCAGCCTGTTGGCTGTAGTATTTGTTGTTGCGCATATCCCCTAACACCCTTCTTTATTTATTATTATATCGCGCCCACCTAGAGGTAATAATCAAAATCCCGTTCGGTGCGCACCCGGCGCCGCAACCGGAAGATATAGGCCGGGGCCACTTTCGGATCGAGTTCCACGTAGTTGCGGGGGCCGTGCCAGAGAAAACGGGCCTCGCCCAGGAGATCGTGCACCTGGTAGGGCTGGCCGGGGTCCAGGCCCAGTTCGCCCAAAGGCAGCTCCAGCCAGCCCCCCTGGGTGTGATGCGGGTCCAGGTTCACCACCATCAGGATGATGTTAGCCCCGTCTTCGGAAAACTTGGCGTAGCAGATGAGTTGCTCGTTATCGATGGGGTAAAAATCCAGATTCCAGTCGCACTGCAGCGCGGCATTTTCCCGGCGGATGCGGTTCACCCGGGCGATGAAGTCTTTCAGGCTGGCGGGGTCCTGGATATCCCAGTGTTTGATCTCAAATTTTTCGGAGTTGAGATATTCCTCACTGCCCGGTTCCCGGGGCTGGCTGACGCAAAGCTCGAAGCACGGTCCATAGATGCCGTAACTGGCTCCCAGGGTGGCCGCCAGGACCAGGCGGATCATGAAAGCCGGACGACCCCCGAACTGCAAGTATTCGGGCAAGATGTCCGGGGTGTTGGGCCACAGGTTAGGCCGGAAATATTCCCGCACCTCGGTGCGCGTTAGTTCGGTGAGATATCGGGTGAGTTCCCACTTGGTGTTGCGCCAGGCGAAGTAGTTGTAGGATTGGCTGAAGCCCAGTTTGGCCAGGCGGTACATTGCTTTGGGGCGGGTGAAGGCCTCGGCGAGAAAAAAGACATCCGGATAATCCTTTTTGATGTCGCTGATCAACCATTCCCAGAAATGAAACGGCTTGGTGTGGGGGTTATCAACCCGAAAAATGCGGACTCCCTGCTCTATCCAGAAGAGCACGACGTTTTTGAATTCTTCCCAAAGCTCTTGCCAATCCTCGGTCTCGAAGTCGAAGGGATAAATGTCTTCGTACTTTTTCGGCGGGTTTTCAGCATACTGCACAGTATTGTCCGGCCGCCAGCGGAACCAGTTGGGATGCTCCTTGACATACGGGTGGTCCGGCGACCCCTGAAAGGCAATATCCAGGGCCACTTCCAGGTTGACCTCCCGGGCCCGGGCCACAAAATGCCGAAAATCTTCCAGCGTGCCCAACTGCGGGTCCACGGCCTTATGCCCGCCCGCGGCCGCGCCGATGGCCCAGGGAGAACCAACGTCTGCGGGTTCAGCCACCGGCTGATTATTCTTGCCCTTGCGGTTGGTGACCCCGATGGGGTGGATGGGCGGCAGATAGAGAACATCGAAGCCCATACCGGCGATGTAGGGCAGACGCGCCTCACAGTCTTTGAAGGTACCGTGCACTCCGGGAACGGCGGCGCAAGAGCGGGGAAACATCTCGTACCAGGTACTGTAACGCGCCTGCACCGGGTCCACCACAATGGCCAGGTTGCGGTCATAGAGGGTGATGAACCGCTTATCGGGGTATTGACCCATGAGCCGGGTCAATTCCGGCTCCAGGGCCGCGGCCAGTTTTTCCCCCAGGGCCCCCTCCCCCTGTAAAATTTTGGCCCACTCCCCCAGTTTCCGGGCCGCCGCCTTGGGAGCCCGACCCTGGACCTCTGCGATGAACCCGGCCCCCACCAGAAGTTCGACGGCCACGTCCTGGCCCGCGTCCACCTTCTTCTGGAGGCCCCGCTGCCAGGTACGGAACCGATCCACCCAGGCTTCTAGGGCATAGCGGTAGCGGCCCAATTCCTGCACCTGGAATTCCCCCTGCCAGCGATCATTGGCCAGCGGCTGCATGGACACCGCCTGCCAGCCGGCGTCGGGCTCCCGGCGGTAAAGCAATTGCGCCGCAATAACATCATGGCCGTCGGTGACGATATCCGCCTCGACGCTGAGCCGGTCACCCACGTTGCGCTTGATGGGGAAGCGGCCGCCGTCGATTTCCGGTTTCACCCCTTCAATGACCACCCTTTTCCTGGCTTTGCCGCTCTCCAAGGTTTCCTCCCTACACCGGGTCAAGATTGGCATCCTCCCGGTTGATAGCCATGGATCGATTCGAGATCTTGAAAAAATGACTGGACAGTAAAAGAGCTGTATGAAAGAGCACTCAGCCCAAACTGAGTACATGGGAATCAAAGGTTTTTCTATTTTACCCTAATATGAGGCAAAACCCAAATCTCCCCCCCGGATGATACCGTTGGCCCGCAGCTTCCCGATGATTGGCTCCGGCGTATAACGCTTCGGGCCCATCTTCCTGCCTTCCTTCGACCCACTACTCGAAGATAACTTGTGGATCAATTTTCGGGGGGCAGGTCAGGAGGCTATCCGACTATGAGTCTATTTCACCGCCTGCCGGAAGCTGGTGGAGATGTAAGGTTTTCTGTTATTAACTATATATCGTTATTAATCGCGAGGTTTTGATAATGGCAAGATCTTCGCTATCCTTAGGTAGGCCCTTTTCAAAACAACATTAATGTGTCAGGGGTAGGAGCCAGAGTTCCTTAGCATGCGCCGCGGTGGTATGTCCTTGTGGCCTTAGCCTTTTCTCTGGCTCACCATTTCCGATCAGTGCACCTGGTTGCCGAGGGATTAATTTGGAGAAAATCGATTTTATTTAATATGTATGTGTTGATCTTATTAAAAGGTGCATTACCTTTGTTATAAAGGAAAAGTGTCTTCGGAAAGGGGACCGTTTAAATATTTAGCCTTGACGAAAGAGGTTCCAAACATTAATTTTGGACAAAGGCAGAGGGGCTGCCGCATAATCTCGGATTATTAACTTTTTCGGACCTGATGTAATCTAAATTAACAGATCAGGCATTTTCGAGGGTTATTTTTCGGCTTATTACTGCGGTTGATAAGGCAGATTTACCCTTGGTTATGAAGCGCGGTGGAAAGAGAAACCTGGGAACAGCCTGATAACACTATTTTTTTGATGAGCTTGACCAGAGCAATTTTGGCGTTAAGGTCCAAGTAAGGAGACCGCCTTAGACTAGAAGCCACGCCAGAGATCAATGAGCAAGCAGAATGCAACTTGCGGAGGTAGGTATGAAACGGCTATGTTTTATTTTTGCACTGGTAATTTTGCTGGCTGGAGGCGCGATCGGGGCCATGTCCGCACCTTCTTACGCTCAGGGTTATGAAGGCTATAACTATCCACCCCCGCCCCAAAATCCTAACGCCACACCGTGGGTGGGGTCTAATACGCCTTGGACCTTTTACCAGGGTGATTGGTTCTTAAAGGGAATACTGTATAATTTTTTCGGCAATCAAAATGGCTGGGCCCCGTATTATGCTTATTCTCCTACCTATGTTGTCAGACCCAATGACTGGTATGAGCCGAGGTGGCATGCGTGGTATCAGGGAAATCCTCATTACTGGAAGAATTTTAAACAAAAGTATCCCTATTGGCGCGGACACCAAGCTGGTCGGTATTATGACCGGAATTTTTATAATAAATACCATCGCGGCCAGGGGGGAGGTTGGCATCAAGGATTCCATGGCGATAAAGGCGGCCACGGTGGTAACTGGGGTAAAGGCGGCGGGGGCGGTAAAGGCGTTCGTGGCCGAAATTTGACTCGTCGCGGCGGTGGTGGCGGTCACAGCAGTCGTAGTAGTAATCTGAATCGCGGTGGCGGTGGCAGTAAAGGCGGCGGTGGGGGTAAAGGCGGTCATGGTGGCGGTGGCCGCAAAGGTGGCGGCAAAGGTGGCGGTGGTGGCAAAGGTGGTGGCAAAGGTGGCCATTAGGAATCCAAACCCCCAAGTCAATATCTTTAGCCGGAAAATGGCTCGTTATCCCCACCTGTTGGGCTGGACTTAGAGGGTTGGCTTGGAGAAGTTGGCCGGTTGGAGTTTAAAATTGGCCCAGGAGGTGCAAACCGGCAATTTTGGACAGGTATCGCTGGGCTCCCGGCTTGAACTCGGCCAGCAAATGCCAGGCAGACAGCAGTAGGTAGCCGGAAAACGCTTGGAAAATGTTTATCTGATTTTGCTCACCAACCATGAAGGAGGATAGCAACATGTTGAAAAAGGCGTCTGTGGTTTTATTCCTGGTACTTGCTTTTGGAGTAATTTCTCCATTATATGCGGCTGATACCCAGGCAGAACCAAAATTTACCGTACTCGCAACAAAATTTGTTGATAAGGTGGAAGGAGTGGATGATAAGGGAGCAAAAGATAGCTGGAATGTTAAAGACCCAAAAGCCGGTTTGATCTTAATTATGTCGGTAAAGGTTGATGTAGATTCGGATACAAAGTTTCTTACCTCGGACTTTTCGGCAAGATATCAACACGAAGGACAGCCGGCAATGGCTGAGTGTATCGCCATCACGTCAGGAACTTCCTCTCAAGATAGTCCAGGTCGCTGGCTGATAGGAAACTGCGGTGACAAAGTCTGTACAGCAAGCGAGGAAATAAAGAAAGGAACGGCCTATTTCCAGTTGGCGTTTGAACCCATTGAACCCGATATTACCGTAGTTGATTTGGACTACGCCAAGCCGGTGGTCAAGCAGATTAAAATCAAGTGATCCGTTAAAGCAAGAGGGCAAAAAATTCAACCAAACTGCGATGTTGAAATTTTTATGATAGGTACGCCTCCGGTTTCTAAGCTCCATTTGGGTGCAAAGCTTGGCTTGGCTCAAGCGCTCTATCCGCTTGAAAGGGACGGCAAAAACGGATTACAAGAGGTGGCCATGGGGAAGCAATGATCATTTTTTCATGGTCGGCAGAAAATGCCATACCTTAACAAAATTAAAGATAGCTGCTATGACCAGAAACTTATCAATTGCCTCAAAACTTGCTATATATGAACCATATGAAGGGTTTTGAAAAACTGCCTCGAGGCGGCGGCGGCAAAGCTAACCGACGCAAACCGCCATGCCTGTGCCTTTTGCTGTGCTGGCTGTTGCTGCCCATCTGGTCCGTCCAGGCCAAGGAAACCCGCCGCGTCCAGGAAATCACCGGCCAGGTTGAACTCAAGGAAAGCCCCACCTACTATACCCTTCCAAACCTGCAGAAAGGGCAAACCCTGTATGTTCTTATGGAAGGGACTTCCAACAGTCTTGATCCCTTTGCAAGCCCCTGACTTTAACTTCCGGCGCTTCCCCTTTGACACCCAGAAATTCTTCATCCGGGTGGATAACCTCTGGCCCGAGTGGTACTTTACCTATGGCCCCCTGGAGGGCTTCTCCCAAGTGGGCCAGCGACTGGGTGAAGAAGAGTGGGTCATCACCCGGCACAAGGTCACCTTCGACAGCGTCATGGAGAACTATGGCCGCCCCGTGTCCCGGTTTATCTTCGCGTTTCACGCCAATCGGCATCACACCTATTACGTATTCCGCATTCTGCTGCCCCTCATCATCATTATTGTGGTGTCCTGGTTCAGCTTTTTCTTGAAGGACTACAATAAGCGGGTGGACGTGGCCGGGGCCAATCTTCTGATCTTCATCGCCTTCAACTTCACCATCGCCACCGAACTGCCCCGCCTGGGATACCTCACCTTTATGGACACCCTGCTGGTCACCACCTTCATCATTACCGGGGTAGTGGTAATCATCTCCTACCAATTGCGCCGCATGATTGATTCGGGTAAGCAGGCCAGGGTGGCCCGCATCGACAAATACATCCGCTGGCTCTATCCCGTAGCCTACATCCTGGGGACCGGCGCCGTCACCTATCTGTTCGGTTAAATAGTTCTTCCCGAGGCAGGTCTCCTGGTGGGGTTGATGATGGATCGGCCCCAAACGGTTGTTTAATTTCCTCCACCATACCCGATTATGATCTAAGCCGACTATCTATGGCGGCGAAAAAATTTTGCGGCCGCATGGCGCAGCCCATCAGGCGTGCATCATTGCCGAAATAGTCAGCAGAGGCGTTGTCGCTGGTGACATCTTTCTTTGCTGGCCCCTGGGCTCGTGACCTGCCTCCCTGTTATTTCGATGCTCCCCCTAAAGTTGCAACATTTTTAAGGCCATTTTTGTTTTGCCTCAAGCGGCTTTCCCCAGATCTTCTTCATCGACTTCCTTCTTAAGTCAAACTGACGCCTCATAATAACTGGGGTAACCTCATCCAGAAATATTTCTAAAGTTTTTCCCCGGAAGGTTCGAAAAGAAGAATACATGGATCACGACCGCGGTAACGAAGTTGAACCAGACCCCAGAAAAATGCCGGCAAGGACAAAAGGAAGGGGGGGGCAACCAGTCGTTTACTTAACCGCGGGAGATGGGGAATCTTGTGGATAACTTCAGACCCCCAGAAGCGGAATAATCCTGGGGACAGGTGCCGCCCCTGAGGATAGCTGCCCTTATGAGGAATAGCCGGCGCTTCTGCCTCTAAAGAAAAACCAGGGGTTTAACCAGCCAGGAAGAGAATTATCCTGAGTCAGCGGTGGGACAATGAATAATCCGGCCCCACAGCCGGTCTACCAAGAGAAAGGAGAGTTATGGACAATACCAGCTTTACTCACAACTTAATGCTCACCATCGATCAAATTTCCCAGATAACCGGAATTCGCAAATCCACGCTGCGTTATTGGGAAAAATCCTTTGATGACTTTTTAAAACCCGCCCGCACCCACTCCAACCGGCGGGAGTACAGCATCGAGGACCTGGATCGGATTAAGGCTATCCAGCGCTTGCTGGAGCAGGAACACCTCACGGCTCTCGGGGTACGCATGCGTCTGCAGGAGATCTTTTCATCCCACGGGAAGAAAGATCGGGGCCGCAAAGCCCAGGACAAAACCGTCCGGAAGAGCCCGTCGCCCTCAGCGTCGGGGCAGGACTCGTCCATCTAGTAGACGAGTCAGGCTTTGCCCGTCGGGAGTAAACCCGAAGGCCTCCTGCCAGACTCTGGGGCTTTCCATGCAGAGATAGACCAGCGCCTCCGGAGTTGCCTGGGTCAGCCACTCCCGCATGCGGGCGTACATCTCGACGCGCAGGCTCTTGAAATACCGGAGCTTACCATCCGGGGCCAGGACCATTTCTTGGGCGGCAATGCGGCTCCTGGGGAAGCGTTGCAGCATGAGCTGACGCAGCGGCGGTAAGAGGCGCAATCCTCCCAGGCTGATCCAGGCGATGGCTTGGGAGGGGACTGCGGCGCCCAGCCGTTCAACGGTGCGCTGGTAAGCCTCTTCCCAGCCCGGAAAATAGATCAGGGGGTCGAAATGAAAGGCCACCCGGAATCCCGCCGCCACGGCCTGGGCCGCGGCCTTGAGGCGGGATTCCAGGGACGCGGCAAACTGCTCTTCACCCGAAATAATCTCGGGGGGATTGAGGGACCAGGCGAAAATTACCTGGGGGTTGGGGCCCAGGGAGAGAAGATGGTCTATCTGCGGCCACTTGCTCTTGATCTCCAGGATGGCCTGCCCCCGGCCGGCAAACCGGGGAATCAGAAGCTCATTGAGACCCATGAGGCCGTCCAGGGCCAGGCTGTCGCCAAATTCCCCGGTACCTAAGCGCCACACCTGATCCGGATGTTCGGCCCACCGGGACTCCAGTTCCTCCAGCAAATTCGCCACGTTGACAAACACGGTGATGGCCGGAACGTTGACGTAGCCCTGGAGTACGCAGTAGGTGCAGTCCATGGGGCAGTTGAGGCCGACCTGGAGCACCTGGTAGCCGCAGCAGATATAGTCCCGGGTCCCGGGGCAGGACCGCCAGAAAGGTCCTTTCTGCACCGCCAGCAGCAAGGTGGTCTTGGCGTGGGACAGCCAGGCCGCCCGGTCTCGCCCCGAGGTGTTCAGGGCCTCCCGGTCCTGGATAACTTCCACCGGCACACCCTTCAGCCGCGCCAGAATCCGCCGGGTCATGGGAAAATCCCGGGCTTCCTGCTCTACGAGAATCCTGCGGATGCGGTTTACTGACATCAGTTAAGTAATATAGCGATTTCTTTCTTGCCCTATAACGTTATCCGTTATATATTCTTACTATGATAAAAGGTTTCAAGGATAAAGAAGCGGAAAGGCTCTTTACCCGCGAACCAACAAGGAAATTATCGCCGGAGATGCAGCGAATCGGCTTGCGCAAATTGCGCATGCTCAACCGGGCGCAAACCCTTGATGACCTGAGAATTCCTCCGGGAAACCGCCTGGAAGCTCTCAAGGGAGATCGCCTGGGGCAATATAGTATCAGAATCAACGACCGGTGGCGAATCTGCTTTGTATGGGAACAAGGCGAGGTCTATGAAGTCGAGATAGTTGATTATCATTAGAGGATAAGGATATGCAAACTCAGAGAAAGTTAGCTCCGGTTCATCCTGGGGAAATCTTGCTGGAAGAATTCATGCAGCCATTGGGGCTCAGCCAGACCCGGATAGGCCGTGATCTGGGCGTTTCACCCCGGCGCATCAATGAAATCGTTCACGGCAAGAGAAGCGTCACCGCGGATACCGCCTTGAGACTGAGCCGCTATTTCGGCACGTCCGCAGAATTCTGGCTGGGCCTCCAGGCCGACTACGATCTGGATTTGGCTACGGACCATCTGGCAGACAGGATTGACCGGGAAGTGAAGGTTTTTTCCCCAACTGCATAGATTGAGTTATGCGCCGGCGAAAAAAGCGTTGCCCTCTTTCCCCGGCTCCCCTTATGGGGATTGGGAGGGCCGGGGGCCGTCGGCCCCTGGCCCTCCCCCCAGATATCCTTACAGCGCTTTGGAGCGCCCCTCGCCGCCTTTGGTCTCCTTGATCATGGCGTGGGCGGCGGCCATGCGGGCGATGGGGATGCGCATGGGGGAGCAGGACACGTAGTTCAGGCCGATGCGGTGACAGAATTCCACCGCCTGGGGCTGGCCGCCGTGTTCGCCGCAGATGCCGATCTTCAGATCCGGCCGGGTCTTGCGGCCTTCGGTGACGGCGTACTGCATCAGCCAGCCTACCCCCAACTCATCCAGGATTTCAAAGGGGTTGTGCCGCAGGATGCCTTCGGTGTTGTAGATGGGCAGGAACTTGTTTTCGGCGTCCTCCCGGGAGAAGGAGAAGGTCCCCTGGGTCAGGTCGTTGGTGCCGAAGGAGAAGAACTCCGCCACCTCGGCGATCCTGGCGGCCCGCACGCAGGCCCGGGCAATTTCCACCATGGTGCCGAACTTGTATTTAATTTTTACATTGTAGCGCTTTTCCACCTCTTGGTGAATCTTCTCCACCCGGGGTTTGACCCACACCAACTCCTGGCGGGTGCAGACATTGGGCACCATAATCTCCGGCCGGACGTCGATTTTGTCCCGCAGGGCAATGGCCGCGGCCTCAAAGATCGCCTGGATCTGCATGTCGTAGATTTCCGGGAAGGAGATGCCGCAGCGTACCCCCCGGTTGCCCAGCATGGGGTTGTATTCGACGAGCACCCGGACCCGGCGCAGCACCTTTTCTTTATCCTTCAAGAGTTTCTGATCCAGGCCCTTGACCTTGACTTCGCCTAACTCCCGGGCCACCGCCTCAATGGAGGGGACGAATTTATAGAACTCCGGGTCTAGCATGGAGACGGTGCCGGGCAGCTGCTCCAGGGCGTTGATGATGGCGCTGAATTCTTTGAGCCGGTTGACTTCGTTGATGAGCTCTTCAACACTGGGCAGAAATTCGTGCAGCGGCGGGTCCAGCAGCCGGATGGTGACGGGCAGGCCTTCCATAGCCTTGAAGATTTCCACGAAATCGCTGCGCTGCATGGGCATGAGCTTGTCGGCCCAGCGCTTCCGTTCCTCCGGGGAGTCCGCCAGGATCAGGTTGCGCATCTGGGGCAGACGGTCCCCTTCGTTGAACATGCGCTCGGTGCGGCACAGCCCGATGCCCTTGGCGCCGTGATGCCTGGCCTTGGCGGCCATGTCCGGGGTGTCGGCGTTGGCCCAGACCTCGATTTTGGCCTTCTGGTCGGCCCATTCCATCAGTTTGGCCAGGTCCTTGGGAAGCTCCGGGTCCAACATGGGCACCGTGCCCAGGAAGAATTTGCCGTTGGTGCCGTCGAGGGTGATGATGTCCCCTTCCTTGATGACTACGCCCCCTACCCGGGC
>JAUSOZ010000092.1 GCA_030655955.1 Deltaproteobacteria bacterium | reverse complement strand
TGAAGAAGCCGAAGAAACCCAAGAAACAGAGATCCGGAACCGGGGCGCCGCCAGCCAAGCGGAACGGCAATGGCGCCGAAACCTGGAGCTGTGGCTGGCCCCCTGGGCCCAAAGACCCGAACTTGCAGAGGAATGAACAGTTGATTGAACAAGTCCGCCAGATTATCGCCGCAACTCCGGAGGTCCGCCCGGAGAAAGTGGAGCCGCTGCGGGAGGCCGTGGAACAGGGTACCTACGAGATCGATGCCCGGAAAGTGGCCAATTGCCTCATCACCAAGATCATCCTGGGCTGTTGATCTCCAGGTTGGGTCAATCCATAAGTCTTTCCACCCGCGAGATCCCCCGTTTTCTCCTCCGCCCCCTCTCCCTAAAATCAGGTTGCAGCAAGCTGATTTGATCTCTAACCCCGGAGTTGGCCCAGACGCTCCAGGAGCAGTGCCGCGGCCTGATCCACTTCGGCCAGGGTGGTGGGGGTGCCCAGGCTGAAGCGCACCGCTCCCCGGGCCAGGCCAATCGGCAGGCCCATGGCCGCCAGCACCGGGGAGATGGTCCCCTGGCCGGCATGGCAGGCCGAACCCAGAGACACGGCCAGATCCGGCAGGCCCGCCATGAGCTCGCCCCCCGAAATCCCCGGGAAGGAAACGTTCAGGGTGTTGGGGGTGCGCTCCACCTCCGGGCCGTTGAGGATGAGGCCCGGGACCCCGGCCTTGAGGAGCTCATGGAAGCGGTCCCGCAGGCCTTTAAGATGCGCCGCAGCATTGGGGGCGCGCTCCCGGGCCAGGCGGCAGGCTGCTCCCAGGGCCACCATATACGGCACGTTTTCCGTCCCGGCCCGGCGGCCCCCTTCCTGTGAGGCCCCGTGGAGCAAGGGGGTAAAGGCGGCGCCGCCCCGCACGTACAAGGCCCCGACGCCCTTGGGGGCGTAAAACTTGTGTCCCGCCAGTGTGAGGAAATCCACCTGCAACTCCTCCACGTCCACCGGGATTTTGCCGACGCTCTGGGCCGCGTCGGTGTGGAAGGCCACCCCCGCCTCCCGGGCGATGGCGCCGATCTCACGCAGGGGCTGAATGGTGCCGGTTTCATTGTTGGCGTGCATGACGCTGATCAGGATGGTATGAGGCGTCAGGGCCCGGCGCACCGCATCCGGGTCCACCCGGCCGGTTCCGTCCACCGGTAAGATGGTGAGGGAAAACCCCCGGGACTCCAGATAGCGGCAGGGGGCCAACACCGCCGGGTGCTCCGTGGCACAGGTGATGATGTGACCGCGGCCATGATGATAGGCCACGCCCTTGAGCACGGTATTGTTGGCTTCGGTGGCGCCGCTGGTGAAGACGATCTCGGCGGGAGTGCAGCCCAGCAGGGCCGCGACGTCCTCCCGGGCCTGGTGCACCGCGTCCCGGGCGCGTCGGCCCAGGGGATAATCGCAGCTGGGATTGCCGAATTCGGCTTCCAAAAAAGGCCGCATGGCCCGAAAGACCTCCGGGGCCACCGGGGTGGTGGCGTTATAATCCAAGTAAATCATGAGAGGGCCAGAACCTGTTTAAGAGCCTTGCTGATACTTTCCAAGTCTTCTTTGGACATCTCCTCGATCCAGGCGGATAGGCGGGTTTTGTCTATCGCCCTGATCTGATCGCACACCGCGCATACTTCTTGGTCCATGCATCGGACTCTTACGGTAATGGGCGGTTTCGCCACTCCGGCGCGAGACAGGGGTACAACCAGGACCGTCCTCCGGGCTTGATTGAGGGGAGCAGCGCCCACCAGGACACAGGGGCGAACTTTTTTGATCTCCGATCCTTGGGTGGGATCCAGATTTACCCAGTAGACGCTACCACGTTTCAGTTTCGATTCCGTCGCCAATGGTTACGTCCCAGTCAGCCATCTCGGCATGGAGTTGCTCGTCCTGTTCCACGGCCAGGGCGCATTCATAGAGTTCCCGTTCCCGCCGACGGACCTCTTCTTCCAGCAGGTCACCCACCACCTTGCTACGTTGACGGGGCGGGATTACGGCCTGCATCCTGGCATATAACTCATCTGATAATGAAACCAAGACCTTCACTGCGATTTCTCCCAATCCATAATTGGATATAATATATCAGATATCTTGGTTAATTTCAAGCTATTTTATCTAATTCTCAAAACAGCTGCCCTCATTCTTGAGAACCTTTCCACCTTGACAGACTTTTGGTAGGAGCTAAGATTAGACTAAATTCAAATTATCTCATCTTACACCTGCCATGAGCCACTCCTTATCCCCCACCATCTATCGCCTCAGCCGCTGGCTGTTGCGGCAGACCATCGGCCGGGTTTTCACCCTGCGGGTGGAGGGCCTGGAGCACCTGCCGGCCCGGGGGCCGGCGATTATCTGCCCCAAGCACCAGCGCTGGGAAGATATCCCGGTCATCGGCATCGCTCTGCCCCCGCTGCCCCACTATATCGCCAAGGTGGAGCTGTTCCGGCAGCCGGTGGTGCGCGAGTTCATCGGGGCCTTGGGCGGGGTGCCGGTGGACCGGCAAAACCCCCGGGCCACCCTGTCGTCCTTCCGGCGCCTGCTGCCGCTCTTAACCAAACAGGCCTTCATCGTGGTATTCCCCGAAGGCACGTACGTCACCGGCCGGGTCGGACCCGGCAAGCACCGTCTGATTCAGTTGCTCCTCAAGCTGCAAGGCCAAGAGGGCCTGGGGTTTCTGCCCTTTGTCCCCGTGGGGGTGGCCTATGAGCCCCGGGCTTGGGGCTATACGGTGCACGTCAAGCTGGGGCCGCCGCTGATGGCCCCTGGCCCCCGCCAGGCCCAGGCCCTGACGGAGGCCCTCATGGACCGCATCGCCCGGTTGTCGGGATTCTGATAACAGATTGCGATCAAAGGGTGGCACAGGCTTTCCAGCCTGTGCAGGCGCAGGCTAAAGCCTGCGGCTACCGAAAATAGCCCTTTGGGCGCAACTCGGTATGACTTGCCACCTCCTAATAAATTTCCATAAAAATAGCCGGTATGGGGTGATTTCTGCGGGGAAAGCCTTATTTTTTGGCCAGGTAAATGTGGAACAGCCGCCCTCGGCTGTTCTTGGCCCCAGAAATGGTGCGCGGTGCGCACCCTACAGGGGGATGATCTCTGTCAACCCGGGCTTTTTTCTTTTGGCTGATAGCTGATCGCTGATCGCTTTTTTAAGAGGTGAGACCGTGAAAAAAGGCTGGCAATTTTTGTCCATGGGATGGTGGGTGCTCCATTTTCTGGGTTTTGCCCTGGTCTATACCGCCGGGCGCCTGACCGCGGCGTTTATAAGAGGGTAGGGCGATGAACCGTTGGCTGCCCCACGTGCTGTTTCCCCGGCCCGGCTGGTTTATCCTGCACGCGGTCATTATCGTCCTGGTGTTCCTGCTGGGCTACTCCGTAAAGTTTTAGGGTGAACCCCATGACAACCCAACGCACCACCCTCTGGGTGGCCCTGGTATCTCTGGCTCTGGGCGCCACCCTGCTGCATTACCGGATTCACACCCCGGGAGAGGCCCCCACGGACCTGTGGCCCAACCTCTTTTCCCTCATCGATCTGGTCCTGGTGAGCGCCCTGTTCCGGTTCCGGTCCACGGCGCTTTTGGGCCTGCTGCTCAACAGCTTCCTGGCCTTTTTCGGGGTTATCATGATGGCGGATTACTCCCTCTCCGCCACCCTGGCGGGCCAGATGAAGGTCATGCCGGGCGCCGACTTCTTCGGCTGGCTGCTGCTCACCACCTTCCCGGACATCATGATCGTCCTGGCCGACTTCCTGGTGGGCCTGGCCCTCTACCGGGCCATTTTGGCGGAGAAGAAAGTTTGATTTTGAGGGGAGAGGTAAGGGCCACTTACATAAAGCCCTTATACCAACGATCATTTTTTCACGGACACAACGAAAGAATGAAAATGCAGCACCGTCGCCTTCGCCGGTGAAATGTAGGACAGCCGCCCCCGGCTGTCCTGGGCAGGCGAGGGCGCCTGCCCTACACTTCCCTATAAATCTGGGCTCAGAACGGTGATTTCCCTGCGTAGGGTGCGTCTTACGCACCAAGAATGGCGCGCGAGACGCGCCCTACGGATTTTAGTATTAGCCCCCTCTCTTTATTCTCCTAGAGCTTCCCTCCTGCTTGCATGGCGTGTTTCAAGGCCAATGCCTTTTCCGCCACGGACATGGGAGTGGGTCCCAGGATGCGGATCATGGGTTCTTTGCCAAACTCGCCCCGGTCATAGATCAGGTCCGGGGGCGGCTCACCGGGTTTGAGGACCGAGGCCACGCCCCAGGCCAGGCTGCTGCCTTCCTGCGCCTTGACCTCCGGGGGTTCGGCGGCGCGGTCGAAGCTATCCACCCGCAGGTGGAGCAGGAGTGCCAGGTCATCGACACCTTCGAAAAATTTGACGTTCATGGCGCTCCTGATCTCCGGGTGGGTGGCCATGGCGGTGAGGATGACCGCACTGATGTGGCGGGAGGCGCCGAAGGCCGGCGGGGAAGGAGTCAGCAGGCCCTGGGGGCCGCGACGGAGCCGGCCGGGGAAGGCGGCCACGTCCTGGGGCCCCTCCGGGTAAGGGGTGGCGTACCCCAGGTTGGACATGACTTCCGGGATGAGGGGCTCGATGCCTTCTTTTTCCAGGCGGGCCGCGGCCGTCTGCAACGCGGCCAAGACTTCCGCACGGGCCAGCTCCCGGGCGAAGGGAGCGTAGGGGTTCACCGGGCCGGCGCCTCGTCCCAAGGGCAGGCCGTACTTGAGGGCCTGGGCCGTGAGGTCCCGGGCCCGGTTCACCGCTTCCGGCATCGACAGACCCTGGGCCAGGCCGGTAGCGGCGGCTGAGGCCAGGAGGCAGCCGGAGCCGTGGTTATTCGGCGCCGCCAGACGCACGCCGGGGAGATGGTAGACGTTGTTGCCGTCGGTGAGCACGTCCACCGGTTCCCCCGGCAGGTGGCCGCCTTTGGCCAGGACCCAGCGAGGCCCCATAGCCTGAAGGCGGCGGGCCGCCTCTTCCAGGTCAGCGGGCGTCCGGACCTCAAGTCCGGCCAGACGGGCGGCTTCCGGGGCGTTGGGGGTGAGCAGATCGGTCAGGGGGAACAGTTCTGCGGTCAGTCGGGCGATAGCGTCGGCCGTGAGCAGCGGGAAGCCGCCGCCGGCGGCCAGCACCGGGTCCAGCACCAGGGGAATGCCGTCCAGAGCTTTGAGTCGCTCGGCCACGGTGTGGGCAATCTCAGGTGTGGCCAGCATCCCCACCTTGACCGCAGCCACGGGAAAATCGCTCAGCACGGCATCCAGCTGCGCCGCCACCACCTCGGGGGCCACCGGGTGGACCGCGGTTACCCCCTGGCTGTTCTGGACGGTGAGGGCCGTGACCACCGTGAGGCCATAGGCCCCCAGGAGGGTGGTCACCTTCAAATCCTGTTGCAGGCCCGCCCCGGCGCCCGGGTCGGACCCGGCAATAATCAGCACGGTTTTCATGGGTTATGCCGTTTTTCCTTTCAAATCCAACCGACCAGTAACTTATTGATAGTTTAGTTTATTTTTAACGGAAACCCAGCACTGTCCGGTTAGGAAATTGCATGCGGTTGTTCCACCCCCCTCACCCCAACCCTCTCCCCCCGAAGCGGGGGGAGAGGGAGTAGGTTATGTCGCTGGGTTTAGTAACCGTAAGGCATCAAATCGGTTCCTCTTTTTCCCCTCTCCCCCAATGGGGGAGAGGGTCAGGGTGAGGGGGAAGCAATCTTCTCGGCAAGAAGTGCGTTAGCGAATTTATGAATTGTGGACGACGTATAATGAGCATCCTCCTTTGTAAAAACCAAACCGGACACTGCTGATTTTAACCGAAAACTGAAAACCAAAAACCT
>JAUSOZ010000088.1 GCA_030655955.1 Deltaproteobacteria bacterium | reverse complement strand
ACCCGGTGGTCTTCGGCGATCTTGAAGGCCATGATGCTGTGGTCGAAGGCTTCCTGGCCGTTTTCGGTGAAGATCTGAATCCAGCCGATATCCCGGGCCGCCATGATGTCGCCGTGGTCGTTCCAAATGCTCAAAGGGCCGGACAGGGCCCGGTTGGCTACGGTCATGACGATGGGCAGCCGCATGGCCGAGGCGATGAACAGGATCTCGTTCATCAGGGCCAGGCCTTGGGAACTGGTGGCGGTATAGGTCCGGGCCCCCGCGGCGCTCATGCCGATGCAGGTGCTCATGGCGGAGTGCTCGGATTCCACCGTGACGAATTCCGCCTCCAACTCGCCGTTGGCCACCAGGGAAGAAAGGTGCTCCACGATGTGGGTCTGGGGGGTGATGGGATACGCCGCGATGGCTTCGGCCCGAGACAACTGCACCGCATGGCTCACCGCAATGGAGACTTCCATGCCGACTCGCTTCTTATGGGCCATCATGATTCCTCCACCACCATCTTGATGCATCCGGTGACGCACTCTTTGACGCAGATGCCGCAGCCCTTGCAGTAGGTGTTCATGTCGAAATAGCCGTCCGGGTCCTCGGAGATGCCGGACTCGGGACACACCGTCCAGCAGATGCCGCATTTGATGCAGCGCGTCTTGTCCCACACCGGGCGGGACGATCGCCAATCGCCGGTGTTGTAGTTCCGGGCCGAGCCCGGCTCGGTCAAGACGCCGCCGATCTCAATCTCCTGCCAGGTTAACTGATCCCATGCTTTGCTCACGACTGTCGCTCCTCAATAGTGGTCTGCTCAAAAGCCACTTTCAGGGCGTTGAAGTTCTTGACCGCCAGGGGCCCGAAGCGATTCTTCAGAGGGGCCTCCATCGTCTCCACCTGGACGACGCCGGTGGCGCGCAACAGGGCTCCGATCATAGTGGTGTTGACGATGGGCACCCCCAGGACCTCCCGGGCGACCTTGTTGGCGTCCACCAGGGCCAGGGTGTGCGTAAAGCCGTATTCCTGGCGAATTTCCGCCGCAGTCTTGTTGGTGTTAAGGATGATGATACCGTCTTCCTTCAAGTCAGCCGCGGGTTTCTGGATCAGCAGCAGGGAGGCGTCCAGCACCACCACCACGTCGGGTTTGACGATCTTGCAGCGGAGCTTGATGGGCTTGTCATCCACCCGGGAGAAGGCCAGCACCGGGGCGCCCCGGCGCTCCGGACCGAAACTGGGGAAACCCTGGGCGTACTTCCCTTCCTCAATGGCCGCCAGGGCCAGCAGTTCCACCGAAGTCACCGCGCCCTGGCCGCCGCGGCCATGAAAGCGGATTTCAATCATGGTGTTTTCCTATGTTAGAGAGAAGTTTTTTCATCCAGACAGGAGAGCTCGCTCTTTGGTTAAGATAATACCGCCGAAGAAAATTTCCACCAGCCCGGTTAATTTTGCCCCCAGCCCGGTCTTTCCCGGCTATCGGGCTCACCCCGGTTATCTCGGGTAGGCGCCGCTCATTGCTTCAGGGCCTTTCGTGCCACCTCGGGTTTTCTTTATGGCAGACGTTATGGCGGACGTTGCCCCACTTACAATTCTTGCCTTATGATAGCACCGGCTGCCGCTTTGGGAAAGTCGGGGATTTTTCGATTCCTTTGTAAGAATTTTTCTTACCCGGACCCCGTTCCCTTGATAACCAGAATTTAATAGCATCGAACATGCCAAACCCTGGCTTCAGCCTCGCCGTATAAAGTAGTGGAATTACGCCGTCTTGAGTCGAACGCCCCGGTCTCGGGGTCGCAGTAGGTCAAAAGGAGTGTCAGAGAATTTTACAGCCTGTAAAAGCCCCAGGATAAAGGAACTGGGCCGGCTGGGCTCGCTGGCCGGCCCTCAGTGGGATGTCTATCTTGGCGTTGCGGCAGGCCCGCCTTAAGCCCCGACTCAATCGAAAGGATTCTGCACCACCATGGTTTCTTCCCGGTCCGGGCCCACCGAGACGATCTGGATGGGCACACCTACCAGCTCTTCCACCCGCTTCAGGTAGTTTTGGGTGACCGCCGGCAAATCCTGCAAACGCCGCACCTTTCGTATATCATCGGTCCAACCGGGCATTTCCTCAAATATCGGCCGGCACTTCGAAAGCTCCTGAATGGTGGCGGGGATGGTCTCCCGCCGGGCGCCGTTCACGTCATAGGCCACGCAGATTTTTACCGGGTTGACGCCGGTCAGGACGTCCAGCTTGGTGATGGCCAGGCCCGTGAGGCCGTTGAGGCGGGCCGAGTCCTTCAGCACCACCGTGTCCAGCCAGCCGCAGCGCCGCCGGCGCCCGGTAGTGGAGCCGAATTCCACCCCGCACTCCACCAGGTGATCCCCCACCTCGTCCAGACATTCCGTCGGGAAAGGCCCGGCCCCCACCCGGGTGGTGTAGGCCTTGACGATGCCCAGGACGTGGTGCTGTTGGTTGGGGCCGAACCCGGCGCCGGCGCAGGCGCCCCCTGCCACCGGGTTGGAGGAGGTGACGTAAGGGTAGGTGCCGTGGTCGATGTCGAGATGCGTCCCCTGGGCCCCCTCAAAGAGGATGTTCCCGCCCTGGCGCACCGCCTCGGCCAGCATGACCGAGACGTTGGTCACCATGGGCGCCAGGCGTTTTCCCATCTCGAGATAGGGCGTCAGGATCTCCTCCAGGGTGAACGGGACGTCATCCAAAAATTTTTCCAGGTAGAAATTCTTTTCCGGCAGCACGTCGGCCAGATTGGCCTTGAGAACCTCGGGGTCTAAGAGGTCGGCCACCCGGATGCCCCGGCGGGCCACCTTGTCTTCATAACAGGGGCCGATGCCCCGGCCGGTAGTGCCGATCTTGGCCTCCCCCTTGGCACGCTCCCGGGCCAGGTCCAGGCGTTTGTGATACGGCATGATGACCTGGGTGCGTTCGCTGATGCGGAGGTTTTCCGGACCCACCACGATTCCCCGGGCTTTGAGGTTATCCAGTTCCGTCAGCAGGACCTCGGGGTCCAGGACCACGCCGTTGCCGATGAGGCACTGGGTGCCGGGATGCAGGATCCCCGAGGGAATCAGATGGAAGATGAATTTTTCGCCGCCCACCACCAGGGTATGTCCGGCATTGTTGCCGCCCTGGAATCGCACCACCATGGCGGCCTGCTCGGTCAAGAGGTCGACGATCTTCCCCTTGCCTTCATCGCCCCATTGGGTGCCCACTACTACGACGTTAGGCAAACCTGTCCCTCCTTTATGAAAACCCTGTATATTAAATCACAAGGTCGGGAAAAAACAAAAAGAAAAATGCCCCGCCTAAGCTGGAAGGGCCTGGGCCGCGAGGATTCGGCTGGCCCCCGCATTTATCCCCATATCGGGGACGAGGAATTTAAAGACGCCAGGGATCAGCCCAGCGCCGCCAAGCCCTTGCGATCAATAAGATCGAGCAGCCGTTGCGCCGGGCCGCTCGGTCTTTTTTGCCCTCGTTCCCACTGTTGCACCGTGGTCTTGCCGATACCCAGGATCGCGGCAAACACGGCCTGGCTGACATGATTCGCCAGGCGGATGCGCCGGATATCCTCCGGCTGAAACGCCCGTTGAGGCGGCAGGCAGAGCGCCTTAACCTGGCGCATGGTGATTTCGTCCATGGCCCCGGCCTTGAACAGGTCGTGCGCCATCTCGTTGGCAATATCAAGAATCTCACTCATGGTACTCTACCTCCACAATGGAGCCTTCCTTTAAAAGCAGGCTCACTTGCGCGTCCGTTGCCGAAACGAAAGCCTCGGCAACCAAGCTTAGGGCTTCCACTTCCTTGTCCGAAATATTGGCCCTGGCATTTTTGGCGAAGGCGTAAAGAAAGACAATCCGTTGCATATTCGGCTTTTTGTATCCTATAAGGACACGATAGCCGCTGCGCTTCCCGCTCCCTTCCCGCGCTAACCGCTTTTTAAACAAACCGCCGCCAAGATCGGCCTCCACCTGCCCCGCGACAATCTCCGCCGCCGCTTGCATCAAGACGGAATCCTGAACGTCTTCCGTACGCGCCCAGCGGGCGAACCATTTGTTTTTGAACACCCTCATTTTTTATAAGTATATCACATAGTGATATACTTTGCAACCAGGGAAAAAAATGCCCCGCCTAAGCAGGGCATTTCCGTCTGAAGCGTCTCCGGGAGCGGCAACCCGCCCCCGGAGTTTTTTATCAGGTGTGACTTACTTTACCTTAGGCACATACTTGGTCGGATACTCCGGATAGTCCTTCCGCAGGATCTTTTTGAGGATCTTGCCGGTGGGCGTCCGGGGGATGGACTCCATGAAGACCACTTCCCGGGGCAGCTTGTACATGCCCAGCACGTCCAGGCAGGATTTGATGACCTCGCTGGCCAGTTCCTGGGAGCCGGTGTAACCGGGTTCCAGTTCCACCATGGCCACGACTTTCTGGCCCAGGACCTCATCAGGGATGCCCACTACCGCGTCATCCCGTACCGCCGGGTGCCGGATGATAGCGTCTTCGATCTCCGAGGGGGCCAGCCGGAAGCCGGAGGACTTGATCATGTCGTCTTCCCGGGCCTGGAAGAAGATGTAGCCGTCTTTATCCATCATGACGGCGTCGCCCATCATGTTGTAGCCGTCCTTGATGCCCTTTTTCATGGTTTTCAGGAGCTTGTTTTCCTGGATGTAGGGCTTCCAGTACAGGGTGGCGGTGGGGCCCTTGATCAACATGCTGCCCACTTCACCGGGGCCTGCAGTGGTGCCGTCTTCCCGGACCACCTTGATCTCGAAGCCGGGCAGGGCCTTGCCGATGGAATCAGGCATGGGGATGTCGCTCATGGTGTTACTGGTCACCAGGTGCATCATCTCGGTGCCGCCCAGGCCTTCCCAGATGGGCATGCCGGTCTTGGCCTGCCACATGGCCAGGGTTTTGCCGGTAAGGGCGTCGCCGCCGGTGGTGTACATGCGGATGCTGCTGACGTCGTAGTCATTGAAGTTGGGCATTTCCAGCAGCTTACGGTAAGCGGTGGGCAGACCGGTAATTACCGTAATCTTGTGCTTGACGATGGTGCTCATCATGTCGTCCGGGGTGAACTTGGGCAGTAGCGAAATGGCAGAGCCGGCGGCGAACGGGATCATGCAGAAGGTGCCGTAGCCCGCCGCGAAGGACACCGGGGCCGAGCCGCCCAGCACGTCGCCGGGTTTCAACTTGTAGACGTACTTGTTGACCAGGTTGGACTCCACCAGCACCTCTTTGACGAAGTGGACGCAGCCCTTGGGCTGGCCGGTGGTGCCGGAGGTGAACAGGATGGCGCCGATGTCGTCGGCGCTCAGTTTGACGTTGGCGAACTGGTCCGAGGCCGCGGCCATTTCTTTGCCGAAGGCGACGCAGCCCTTGGCTTCCCAGTCTTCGGGCTTGCCGCCCACCACGATGATCTTGGTGGGGAACTCGAATTCGGGCTTGGCGGCTTCCACCGCGGCCATCAGGGGGAAGCTCACCGCAAAGGCCTTGAATTCGGCGTTATTCAAGACAAAGGCCACTTCTTCCTTGGCCCACAGGGGGGAGATGGGCACCGGGATGGCGCCGCACTTCATGATGCCGAAATTGATGGCAACGGCTTCCGGCATGTTGGTCAGGCGGAGGCCCACCCGGTCCTGGGCTACGACGCCCAGCTTGGTGAGGACGTTGGCGAACTTGTTGGACATGGCCAGCAGTTCTTTGAAAGTGATCTTCTGGTCTGCGAACAGGATGGCGACCTGGTCTCCGCGGCCCTCTTTCACATGCTTGTCCAGAAATTCTTCCGCAATATTCCACTGTCCTGAGGTAAACTTTTTGAACTCCTCGGGCGCGGTATAGCCCGCCCAGAGTTCTTTGGGTGGTAAATAATCAGCAGGAATCTTACTCATTTACTGCTACCTCCTTCAGATATTGGTAATTCTCACGGTATTTCGGTCCATACCCGGGAACACAACTATGTGAAGCATATTACAAAGTCTGCCCCAAGTGTCAAGAAATTTATGACAAGATTAGATTCCGTGCGGCTGGCTCTGCACCGCAGCGCTTGGGCCCGCGGGCAATAAGTGCTAAAATTTAGTTCATTTTGGTGATATAAGGTGCATATCGGGCTGGCGTAAAATTCCCGGGCCTGGGGGTGCTTTAGCCGGCGGCAGTGGCGACCCCCGGGACGGACCATCCACTCCTAATATAGTAAGTTCGCTTTCAAACGCGGCAACCTAGAGCTATAACTTCATATAATTTTTAAGTTTTTGGACTGAAAACCGCAAACCGAAAACGGTAGTAAAGGCCGGCGCCCATGCCCACCGCAGCCTTGATCGGCCCCGAACTCTTTCCCATCCCGCCCATCCGGGGCGGGGCGGCGGAGTTGTTCATCGAAAAGGTGGCGGAACGGTTCACCCGCTGGCGGCCAGTGGTCATCGGGGTGTCGGACCCCGACCTGCCGCGCCGGGAAACCCGGGGCCAGGCGGACTATCACCGCGTTCCCCTGGAGGGCTGGCGCCGGTGGCTCTACTGCCGCTACCGGAATTATTTTCCTTTTTATGACCGGGAGGTGGCCCGGCTCGTCCAACAGACCCGCCCGGACCTGCTGCACGTCCACAACCGGCCTCTCCTGGCCCTGTGGCTGGCGCGCCGCTGCGGCCGGGAAATCCCCGTCATCCTCCACATGCACAACCTCTACGAGTCCCTGGGAAAACGGGAGCGGCCCCGGCCCGGCACGCCTATCCCGGTGGCGGGATTTGCGGCGTGCAGCAACTTCGTGCTGGAGCGGGAGCGCTCCCGGCTGGGTCTGGGCGCCGGCCTCCATCGGGTGATCTATAATGGGGTGGCGACCGAGGCCTTTACCTCAATTTGGGACCCTGATTCCCCGCGGCGGCAAGTTCGGCAGCAGTACGGCCTCGAGGACGAACCCACCGTCGTCTTCGCCGGGAAACTCCGGGAGAGCAAAGGCGTCCATATCCTGCTCCGGGCCATGACCCGGGTCTGGGACCTAACGCCCCGGGCGGTGCTGGTGCTGGTGGGCGGCACCGAATACGGCCGAGGCCGCACCATGCGGGAGACCCCGTTTATGGGCCGGTTGCGCCGGGACCTGGCCCAGGCCCCGGGCCGCGTGATCCTCACCGGCTTTATCCCGCCGCCGGATATGCCCCGGGCCTATCTCCTGGGCGACGTCTTCGTGGGGCCATCCCAGATCGAAGAAGGCCTGGGGCTGGTTTTTCTGGAGGCCGCGGCCGCGGGGCTGCCCATCATCGCCACCCGGAAGGGCGGCATCCCCGAAGTGGTGCGGGATGACTTTAACGGCCTGCTGCTGCGGCAGCCGGACGATGCCGCCGAACTGGCGGAGAAGATCACCGGGCTCCTAAACGATACACCGCTCAGACAGCGCCTGGGCCAACAGGGCCGCGACCGGGTCTCCGCCGACTTCTCCTGGGAAAAAATCGCCCGGACCCTGGAAGAGTTTTATGATGAGGTCCTGGAGCAAAACCGTCATGGCCAATAGTTAGCCGCCCCAAAGGGATGAAAATCCCCCCTGCCCCAGGCGTGTCCGGTAGCATTTTGAATGCGCCGGGGGCCGGGACATTAGCAGGTACCGCCTAAGTTGAACAAGGTTAACTGGCCATAATCGGGTGGATCAGATGTTCGTGGGCAGAGCAAAGCCCATAAATTGCAGCGTTCCATGATCAGGTTGTGCACCAAGCGGGTCAGCTCCAAAATGGACCAGCCCACGCGGCTGCGTATGTTAATCCACAGGAGAAGCAGATAGG
>JAUSOZ010000083.1 GCA_030655955.1 Deltaproteobacteria bacterium | reverse complement strand
ATTCGCCCCCAGGCCGCCTGCCTTTCCGCTACCTTGGCCTCAATCCAGGCCCGATGCTTCTCCAAGGCCCGGGCGAGGCTTTCCTGGCTGGTGCCTCGGGGCAGGGTGACCACCACCTTGCCTGCGGTGGTGACCTGGATGCCGATGCTTTTGCGCCGGGGGCTGATCTTATATTCGATGTCGAGGTCGGCTAATTTCGTCATGGGTAAACCTTGAACCTAAATCACCTTCGTGCCGAGGCAGGAATTCTTATATTTTATCAAAAAGCGCACCCACAGTTCTTTACATAAATCCCCAAAAATCACAAGCCCGGCCAGGGGCTTAAAGGTCACCGGCGACCTCAGTACTTTGAAAAAAAATCAGACCGCCTTGATTTCTATGCAGGGCATAGTTATCTATATGAATACTCAAGTTTGTATACTCTAATAAATCTTAAGGCCGAAGTCTGCAGAAGACGGCCAGACGCAGGCCGTGGAGCTCCTATCCAGGCCGCCAGGCGGTAGGTCCCGAAGAACCGGTTGCCAAACACTGATGATGGAGACGGCGATCACGCTGTCCGCTGGCGGGATCGACCAAGGAAGGAGGATGTATGCCGAAAGATCAGAGCACGGAAGACCTTCCCGAAAGCGTCCAAAATGTGTTGCCGAAGCATGCCCAAGAAATTTATAAAGCGGCCCATAACAACGCCATGGACCAATACAAAGACCCAAAGAAACGCCGGGGGGATGCTTCCTTAGAGGAGACCGCCCACAAGGTCGCCTGGGCGGCAGTTAAACAGGAATACGAAAAAGATGACAAGACCGGAAAATGGCGGGAAATATCGGGAAAGTAAGGGTCCGGTGATTCATTCGAACGATTCTGGCAATTTTTCAAGTTTCAGGTGCATCAATTAACGATTGTCAACTTTTCTGTTTGCAATGCTCGCCAGTTCACTCATGGCAGCGATAAAAAAGAAGGCCAGGGGGTAAGCTTCCCCTGGCCTTTTTATGGGCATGGCGCCCGATTTTACAACCGGTACCGCTCTTCCACGATCTTTTCCACTTCCTCTTCCGAGGGCATACTGTCCCGGTAGCCCGCCATGTACTGGTTCCGGAGCCAGCGGAAGAGGCTGACGGTTTCGTTGATCCGGACGATCTCGGGGATGTCGCCGCCCTTTACCGTCTTGATGTGCTGGTTGTACTGGCCCAGCATGGACACCACGTCATAGAAGGTGGCGGCGTCCCGCTTGATACCCCGCTTGAAGGACTTGCCCTCCTTGGGATAGATCAGGTCCGGGGCCGGGTTGCCCGAGATGTCGATGCGCTGAAAGGGCCGCCGCACCGCCACCTGCCATTTCCGGGACTCCACCATCATCCGGGAGATCATCGGCCCGGCCCAGTCGCTGGTCACATGGCCCGTGGGGCAGGCGGAGAAGAACTCCACCAGGGAGGGGCCGTTGTAGGCGATGGCTTCCTTGAGGATCTTGATGGCGTAGAACGGGTTGTCGATAGTGAGCTTGGCGGCATAGACGTGGGAGATGGCCATGGCCTGGCTGATGATCCGGCGGTGCAGGGTAGTCTTGCCGGCCAACTTCTTGCCGATGGGGGAGGTGGAGCGGTCGGTCCCGAAGCGGGTGGCCCCGGACTTCTGCATCCCGGTGTTCATGTAGCCTTCGTTGTTGAAGATGACCCAGGTGATGTCGAAATTCTCGCCCAGGGCATGGTTGAAGGGGCCATTGCCGATGTCGTAGATGGCGCCGTCCCCGGCAAAGACGATGATCTTGGTGAGGACGCTGTTGTAGCGGTTCTGGTAGGCCTGGTCCAGGCTGAACTTGGCTCCCAGGGCGGCGGCGGAGGCGGTGCCGAAACCGTAGTGGCCCGAGGGGTACATGCGGGTATTGAAGGGGTTCACCAGTTCTGAGACCTGGTCGCAGCCGGTGGCGTTGATGGAATAAATGTTGAAGCCATAGTCCAGCATGTGCTCGATGGCCCGCTTGTTTTTGTCCGACAGGATTTTCAGGCCCTGGTAGAAAGTGGCGATGCCCTGGGGGTTATTGCGCAGGGACTCCGCCGCAAAGAAGGTCAGCAGGTTGATGACCCCCTCGGAGCAGCCCGGGCACAGGGTGTGTTTGCCGGGGTAGAGCTTGGAATAGACGAAGAGCACCTGGTGGTTGAGGGAGAGCTTGTCCACGAAGGGAGCCAGGTTGACCGTGTTGTCCCAGGCCCGGCAGGCCGCGGGGAGAAAATCCTCGTCTTTCACCGCGGTTTTATCCGCCATTTTCAAGGCGTCGGTGGGGCACACCTGGGCGCACACGCCGCAGCCCTTGCAGGCGGCCGGGTCGGCGTTGATGTTCAAGGCGAAGCGCTCCCAGGGGATGCCCTTGGGCGGACTTTTAAACTTCTTGAAATACCGGGCCGCTTCGTCCACCGGCCGGTCAGTGACGGTGGAGATGAGGGCCGAATCGGGGCACGAGGCGGCGCAAATCCCGCAGGCGATGCACTTGGCGGCGTCATAGACCGGCAACTGGGCGCCGATGTAGCTCACATCCCGGTAGCGGCTGGTGCCCGCCGGCACGATGGGCAGGAAGTGGTCCCAGGGGACTTTCTTGCCATCCAGGATGGGCTTGATCATATCCTGGTAGAAGACCTCCTGGTAGTTCTCTATCAGGTTCACCGGCCGGATGATGCCCATCTGGTCTTTGTCGCTGAGGACCACCGGCAGCCCCGCGGTTCCCCGGCCCTGGCCGAAGTTCTCCGGCAGCGGCGGGGTGTAAACCGGGGTGGTGGCGTCCAGGGCCAGGGCCCCGGGAGTCTTGTCGCTGACGTGACCGGAGGCCTGCTCGGCGCCGTACTTGAGCAGGGCGACGTTGGATTCCAGCATGTCCCGTTTCTTGGTGCCCAGTTTCTTTTCCAGGATTTTCTTAAAGCGCTGCTCGAATTCACGCTCGCCCAAGATGCCCATCTCCCGGTTGATAAGACCCAGGAAGGCAGCCCCGGGGAGGTTCCGGTTCAGGTGTTGGAGGGCGGCCCGGGTGCCGTCGATGGTCATGAGCTTGATCTGCCGGTATTTGATCAGGGACTGCACCTGGGGCGAAAAGGTGGCCATGATATCGTAGCAGCTCTTGGGAGAGTTGATCACCAGCAGGCCGTTTTCTTTCAGACCGCCCACATACTCTTTCAAGATCTGGTCCGAGAGGAACTTCTCATTGAAGAAGGCCAGGACGTCCCGTTCGGTCAATTCTGAACTGTTACGGATGGGCTGGGAGGAGATGCGCAGGTTCATGAACACCGGGGCGCCTTTGCGGGCGGCGCCGTAGCGGGCCCCGGACTGGATGTATTTCTTGCCCGTGCCGATGTCCTGGGCATAGACCAGGGCCGCGGACTCCAGGGCGGTCTTGACGCCTTCGGCGCCCACGCCGATGAAGGTCATGCCCAACTCCCGCTCCAGGTAGCCGGGCAGGGGAGCGGAGCGGAGGGTCATGGGGCCTTCGATCCCGACGTAAAAATCCCGCTGGAAGCGCCGCTTTTTTTCGTAAAGGGAGAGCATATTCTCTACCACCGCGGCGGCGTCATACTTGTTGAAGTCCTTGCTGCCCAGGCCGTAGACCCCATGGAACAGGGTGGGCATGTCCTCGCGGCCATAGATGCGGTGCTGTTTTTTCCCTTCCCGGCCGGCCCGGATGGAGATTTGCAGGGAGGCCTGGACGTCCGCCAGGAGGAGCTGGTTGTGGGCGGTGCCGGCCCGCTCCAGTACGGAAATCACCTTGGCCTTGCGCATGCCGTAGGCCAGTTCTTCATAGCAAGGCGGGTTGAACAACACCGGCCGCACCACCCCGATCTTGTAGCCCTTCACGTCCCGGTAGTAGTCCACCACGTCCTTGATGACGCCGGCGGCGGAACCCAGGATGACCACGACCATGTCGGCGTCTTCGGTGCGGTAGCAGTCCACCACCTTGAGGTTGGTGCCCAGGATCTTGTTCATGTTGTTCATGGCAATCACGAAGCCCCGCTTGAAGAAGCGGTACGCCAGGTCCTGGGCCACCTGGCCTTCCATGGTCAGGTCCGTGTCGGTGAAGGTGCCGGTGAGGGTGCCGTGCTCGAAGTTGGGCTGGTACATCCGGTTGGGCGGCCCGACGTAATACTCCAGGAAGGCGTCGGAGAGCTCCTTGACATTCTCGATGGCGTGGCTCTTGATGAAGCCGTCGCCGATAACCATGGTGGGCAGCATCACCTGCTTGAGTTCGCTGACCTTGAAGGCCACGGGCAACAGGTCGTGCAGTTCCTGGTTGTCCTCACTCACTAACTGGGCCCAGCCGGCATTGCGCACGGCGTAGAAGTCGGTGTGGCCGCAGTGGATGCTCAAAGAGCCCTTGTTGACCTCCCGGGCCATGACCGTCATCACCACCGGCAGGCGCTTGCCGGCCACGGAAAAGAGGTTCTTGGTCTTGAGGAGCAGGCCCTGGGACGAGGTGTTGTCGGCATAGCGCCCGCCCTGGCAGGCCATGGCCTCCACCGCGGCGATGGCCGAGAGTTCGTCGGAGGGCTGGAAATACATGAGCTCGTTGCCGAAGAGGTTCTTTTGGCCGTTGGACGCCACCCGGGCGAAGGTTTCGGCAATGGGGGTGGAGGGGGTGATGGGGTAGCCGCAGAGACCGTCGACCAGGCGGGTCAGCACCGAAATGGCCGCCTGGTTGCCATCCATCAAGACGTCCTGGCGTTTGCGCATATTCTCCAGCAATTTCGGAGGGATGGTGGCCATATCGAAGGCAAAGAGTTCGTTGGCGTCAAAGCGCTCCCATTCGGTGGGCCAGTCGATGGGCAGGACTTTGCCCTTCCTGACTTGCCGCAGCCGGTGGTAGGGGAGCTGCTGGCGCAAGGTATCGATTTCGGTGCTGGGTCTCATGGCGGCACTCTCCTTGGAAAAAAATACCCCAATACACCCATGGGGTCCCATCTTTATCGCAAATTTAATCAGCTTTGGCAATTATTTTTCATTTGACTCGCTGAATTATCCTTCATATTATTATAATAAATATAATGAAGGATAACAATGGCAGCCGAATATTTTTTCCGGGAATTTCAAGACAACCAGCAGCGCACCCTGAACCGGGCCGTGGAGGCTTACCTCGCCTATCTCGAGGCCGTGGAGGCCGGCCGGCCCCTCAAGGGCGGCATGCACTGGAAGAAGGTCAAGGGCAGGGAATATTTATATAAATACCGGGACCGGTATGGGCACGGCTCCTCCCTGGGGCCCCGGTCGCCCCACACCGAACGCCTCTGGGCCGAATTCGGGCGCCAGCGCCGGGAGATAGCCGCGCGCCTAAGCGCCCGGCGCCAGCAGTTGGCCGAGGCGGCCCGGTTCTGCCGGGCGGCCTTGATCCACCGAGTCCCCCAACCGGTCACCCGGATCTTGCAATGCCTGACGCCGGGCGACCTCACCGCGGCGCCACTCATGGTGATCGACGCCCACGCCCTCCACGCCTTTGCGTTTGCCGCCGGGGTCTTTATCGACGCGCCCCGGGATTCGTGCCTCATCAAAGGCGCCGCTTCAGGGCTCACCCTGGCGGCGGCGGCAGAGGTGTCGCCGGATGCCTTCCTGCGCCTGCTGCGCCAGGCGGACCGCTCCTATGAAAACCTCCCCGGGGACGGCTATGCCGCCGTCAACCGCCAGGGCTTTCAGGTCAGATTGTTGCGACCCCCAACGTCCCACTCCGGCCACCGGATGATGGTCCGGAACGCCCCGGGCCTCGCGGTGCCGGATGAATCCGGCGATTTGGCCGCGCTTATGGCCGCGCCCAAATTTTCCCAGGTGGTCATCAGCCGGCGCGGCGACCCGGTGACCATGACGGTTCCCGATCCCCGGGCCCTGGCCCTGCACCAGCTCTGGCTGAGCCAGCGCCCGGACCGGGCGCCCGCCGATAAAGAACGGGACCGGGTCCAGGCCGCGGCCCTGGCCGAACTGATCCTGCGCTATCTGCCCCAATATCATTTCTTTTCCGCCGAACTGCAGCTGTTCCCGGCCGAGGTGGCCCGTCTGGCGGAGAACCTGGTGGAAGGCTATGAGGTGGAGACCGACTAGCGCCGGGCCCCAGCCGCAGGACACGGCATGGTTGGCACGGGCCCAATTCGTGCTTATATTTGCACCCAAGACGATACCCTGGAGGACGATGCATGGATGGTACGGCCCATATAGTGCTCTCGCGTCTCCAATTTGCCCTCACCACCATGTTCCATATCACCTGGGCGGCGACCTCCGTCGGCCTCAGCGCCCTCTTAGTGGTGCTGGAGGGCCTGTGGCTGAAGACCGGGGATGAGGCCTACTACCACCATACCCGCTTCTGGGGCAGGCTGTTCCTCCTCAACTTCGCCGTGGGCGTGGTCAGCGGCGTGCCCCTGGAGTTCCAGTTCGGCACCAACTGGGGACCCTTTGCCGCCGCTACCGGCGGGTTCTTCGGCAACATCCTGGGCTTTGAAACCGTCATGGCCTTCATGCTGGAAGCGGGTTTTTTGGGCATCATGCTCTTCGGCTGGAACCGGGTGCGCCCCCGGGTCCACTTCTTCGCCACGGCCATGGTGGCCCTGGGGGCTTCTTTGAGCGCCTTCTGGATCCTGGTGGCCAATTCCTGGATGCAGACCCCCGCCGGCGGGTATTGGGAAGCCGGGCGGTATGTCTCCACCAGCTTTTGGGGCAGCCTGTTCAACCCTGACATGCCCTGGGGGGTGTCTCATATGTGGGTGGCCTGCATGGAGTCCACCCTCTTTATGGTGGGCGGCATCAGCGCCTGGTACATCCTGAAAGGGCGCCACGCGGGCTTCTTTACCAAGTCTTTCAAGGTGGCCGTGATGGCCGCGATTATCATGGCGCCTCTGCAGGTCTGGCTGGGGGACGGCTCCGGCCGCAGCGTGGCTCACACCCAGCCCACCAAGCTGGCCGCCATGGAAGCCCATTGGCGGACCAACCCCCCGGGCCAGGGCGCCGACTGGAAGCTGCTGGCCTGGCCCAATTTCGCCCAACAGGACAACGACTGGACCTTTCTCACCATCCCCGACGGCCTGAGCCTGCTCATCACCCGCACCTTCACCGGCCAGGTAAAGGGCCTGCGGGATTTCCCCCCCGAGGACCAGCCCCCTATCATTCTGCCCTTTTACA
>JAUSOZ010000074.1 GCA_030655955.1 Deltaproteobacteria bacterium | reverse complement strand
CCTCCCCCTTGATGGGGGAGGGTTAGGGTGGGGGTGAAATAATTAATATCATCGATGAGTTATCTTCCCCCTCCCCTTAATCCCCTCCCACCAGGGGAGGGGGAAAAGACTTTTTACGATGTCATAAAAATTTAGTAAAATTAATTAGCTCACCCCATTCAAAGAGCCAGCCGGGCGGGATGAAGGCGGAACGCCGGGTGGACAGGCTAGACGGAGGACTCCCCATGGAGAGCAAGTGCATAAATTTCCGGGTGGCGGGCATGGTAAAGCAGGGCGGGTTTGTGTGAAGCGGCTGCCCCGACGCCGTGTGCGCCGCCATCACCGCTCTCCGGGGTATCGTGGAAGTAGCCTATGACGCCCAGGAGGACCTGTTTACCGTTCGCTTCGATTCCCAACAGTCCGGGGTAGAAGATATCTTTGCCGCGGTCTTTCTGGCTGGAAGACAAGCCGGACAAGACTATTTGCCCCAGATGGTCTCCTGAAGGCCCCCCGGAAAGCCCGGCTTAGGGGAATTTCGGCGTTATTCCTTCGCCATCCTCCGGCCGCGATCCACCCAATTCCTCTAATCTGGTATCAACCGGGATGATTATCTAATGGAGAAGATGACTCCGAGTCGGTCTTCCACTCCGAACGATTGAGAGCCCCACAAAGATACCCTTTCCGCGGCGAAAAGATCTGGGCCAATTGATATGAAAACATGGTTTTCTGTGGTATAGGGCAACCCGATCCGAAGGTGGGCCCCTTAGATGGTATGAGGCTGCGGATACGCAGCCAAAGGGTAGCAGTAATGTCCCTTAATTAATCCGTGATAAGTCAAAATGGCTACGATAGATTCGACTCCAATGTACTCAAGATTCCTGCATCAACGGTTTCGTCGAATTTGCGGGCAAACAAGCCTTGACTTGCTATCAAGAATTCGGCGTCTTTGGATGTGAAGTTTTTCGGACGTAACTTTATTGTTCCATCCGGCACCCACACAATTGTCCTTTTATCGTCGTTCACGATAGTTCCCTCGTAGCTAGTATTCATTATTACCGTCTGAAAGAATGCTTCATCAGATATGAAGGTGTGCCTATAGAATCTCTTGAACCTTTCGGTCTCAGGGTTGTAGCATACAAATTCACAAAACTTCCTGCTCAAGATCATCCACTGATTTCCGATATAAGGAGTCACGCCCCAAAGATACTGTCGCTTGACAGGAATGCGTATTATCCTGTTCCTAAACTCGATACAGTAGTCCGAGATTCGAGATAGTGTATCAGGGCGTATCTTGGTCTGGTTAGACACCTTGATGAAATCGTTTCCTATATTGCGGTTAAGAAAGTCTTGGATGTGCGTCTGCGACTTTAGTGGGAAATCCTGTCCGCTAAGGTTTATGAAGAATTTCCATTCCGAGCTGATCTTCAATAACTCCTCGATGCCTCGCAATTCAACATCTACCAAGCTGTATCCCGCCCATTGAGTGTTTTGACTTTTCAGCAAGGATGCGTTGGCAAAGCTTGACAAGAAATCTTGTATCTCCGTCTGTAATCCAACGCCTGACCTCTTGTCCACATGTACCAAGTAGTAGTTGGCGGGATGGAAAATTGCCCTAAAGAGTCTTTTGAACTGGCGGGGATACCGATGCACCAAGATGAGATATGCGATCATGCCCATAACGATCTCCTCGGACAAAAAAATCTTATCCCCAAAAACCCTGGTTTCTCGAGAGGAAATACCGGTTTTCCCTTCGGAAATTGCTAACCAGCCCTTATTACCCCGGGTTGCTGGTAGGGGAGAACCGGAAAGGTGGCAGGAGAGTTTTTCCGGAGAATGGATGGTCCAAGCTCCGGGGACCGCCATCCCCGCGCCCCAACCTGAAGGGCGTTAAGACCTGGGGAGGGCGGGAACCCCGGTTCAAGGCTTGAGGGGATCTACCTGTGAATATCCTTCGCCTGGATCGGGCAACTCCCCGGCGTCAGGCTTCCTCCGGGAAAAGGCCAACAGAGAGAAAAATAAGAAACCAAATAGAACGCCAATAAATAATCCGGCATAAAAAGCGATCCGCCCATCTTGTCCACCTCCGGAAACCGGCTGGGAAGCCTCCAGATGGCCGTCAGTGCATGATAAGTTACCAGTCCCGGCGCCTTGGGGTCCTTCTCCGGGGAAAAATCAGGGGAACTGCGAGGACAAGAACTGTTTTAATCTTAAGTTTGACTATAATCATTATTGCTTGAAAGCACAATCGGTAAAAGTACATAAAAAGATAAGCTCACCGTAATATATTTTCATATAAAACCGGAATTTGGCCGCCGGAACAGGAACAGCGGGCAATCCCGGCAATATCACCGGTCAATTTTTTCCCCATCGGCCCCGGCCCGCGAAAAAAATCCGCTGGACCACCCCGCAAAACACCTTTTTATACCAACGAGCCATCAAAAGACTATCTTTTTGTCATTCTGAGCCAGCGAAGAATCTCTCCTTTTAAGCCGCCGAGATTCTTCACTCCGCTGCGCTCCGTTCAGAATGACATGAATATTCATAGTTTTTGACTGCAACTTCGTATGAGACCAAGGGTTATTCAAATGCCCAACGTACATTAGCTATCTTATTGATAATACAATTCTTTTTTACCGAAAACCGGAAACCGCAAACGCTATGAGAGGTTCAAACTGGCGGGGCCGCGGCCGCTCGTCATTCAGGACTTCGGGATCAGGAGTGCCATCAACCCGGCCCCGGCATGGAGAAACGCCACCATCCAGAGGGCGGCTACGATGCCCCACACCGGCAGCACCAGCAGGCTGACCCCCAGGGTCCCCAGGGTGGCGCCTAAAAGGTCCGCGGCATACAGCCTGCCGCCCTGGGCCCGGGCCGCAGGCACGGTCTCATGCCAGAGGGCGGCGCTGGCGGCAAAGATCCCGCCGCCGCCTGCCCGGGGCCCGGCCCTGCCCAGCGACCACCACAGGCCCCAAGCCCGAAACCCGGAACCGGAAGGACCGGAACTCCCCCTCGTGGCTTATATGCTTGCCGCAGAGATTTTTTCCAAATTCCATTCCGGGGGAGAGGGCAGACACCCCTCCCCCGGCTCGTGGGACCCGCCCGCAAAATTCTAAAACCTATTTCGCCAGCCTTCAACAGGCTACTCCTGGGTCTCGCAGAGCACCTCTTACCTTACCCTTCCTTGATGCGTTTACGCGCTGCAAAAAGCAAGTAACGCTTATTGAGGGGGCTATCCGTAGCGTGGACAATATGTCCTATCTTCCCCCGCCGGACTTCTGGCTTTCAGCCTCCAAGAACCACGCCGTTTCCTTTGGTCTTGTGCTATTAAGGGACTTTAAGTAAAATGGCAAGGGGAGAGGCCCGACCTTCTCCCACTCGGTAGGGAAAACGGAAGGTTTATGAGCAAATATGACGGTGTTAAGGATAAGAAACAAGCGGCTATGAAACTTTTCAAAAGCTCCAGAGGGCAATATATCATCTCCAGGGCATTACTTTTTGCCCTGGAAAGATTTAAATCCGTGGAAGGTGCGCATAAAGAAGAAAGTGACATTGATGATATGGAACTTTTGCTTAATGAACTTTGCAGCGGTGAAAAGGACTTAAGACCCCACCTGGGGCAGAAGATATTGACGGGGTACCCGACAAAAGGTGATTCTCCGGAATTCTTGACTCTTGTCAAAGGGGGGAAGGAGCTGGAAAAAATCATTGCGGCTGATCTCCATCAGGTGCTTTGGCAAACCAGCTCCGGGAATTGGAGTTTGGAAACGCCAATGGACCCGGGGGCTGAGCCGCAAGAATTGACGCCGGAACAGGCCCGGGAGTGGTTTCTTTCGACCGGCCCCGCAAACGCAAAACTGGCAAAAAAATATTTCCCAGAGGGTGGCGAATAACCCATAACCGGGGGGGGCTTGGAACAAACGCCCCGCCTGGGCGCCCCACAACCAGGAGCCCCATCATGTCTCGCTGCGGCGTCAGAGGTCTTTTTTACACCCTGGCCCGGCTCCTGGATGATGTTTCCGCTATTCACAAAGGCTCCAGGGCAATTGTTAGGCGCCTGGAGCGCCGGGGCGCCGGCAGGGTCACCGGGCGGATGCTGGGGAAGATGTTTAGAGGGAAATAATGATCATCCTGGCAACCCTGAATCAAAAAGGCGACTGCGGGTTGTCCACTCGCGCACCCTGCACCATAGAGTATGCAAAGTATCGTGGGAACCGTGGGTATCGTGGAAACCTATATGGTTAAGACCTTTCCCGTCCCACGGTTCTTTTTCGGTATCGTGGGAAGGGCCATCAGTACCGTGGGAAAACAAGGAGCCGCAGGAAGAAACCCTCCCGTCAATTTTGAAGACGCGCCCCCTGCGAAAGTTGCTAATCACCCCCCAGGCCGGGTGTCGCAAGCCATGTCGTGAGCCTGTCGCAAGTTGTGTCGCAAGATTGTCGCAAGTTAAGGTTACCCCTTGATCCGGTAAATCAACTGATTGGTAGCGCCTTCCGAGAGCAGCACCCCCTCATTGACCATGGCTTTCAGATCCCGCTGGAGCGTTCGGCGGTTGACGTCCGGACATAGGCGTTCGAACTCCTGGATGGTCAGACTGCCATGCTCAAGGATATGCTTTATCGCCCTGGCCTGGCGATCTGAAAGGCCATACTGCTTAACGAGCACGTCTAAGCGGATGGCTTGCTCCCCCCGCTGTCTGACCTCGGCAAGCTGGGTGGTCAGGCCCTCGACATAGTATTCCAGCCATCCGGTCATATCCATGCCGCTTTCCCGAACACTCTGAATTGCCCGGTAAAAGGACGGCCGATCCCGGTCGTAATATTCGCTGATCGTGAACAGCCGCTTGAAATCATACCCCGCCCGGTAGAGGCATAGCGTTGAGAGTAGCCGGGAGGTGCGGCCGTTGCCGTCCAAGAATGGGTGGACATGCACGAACTGGAACTGGGCGACGCCGCTCACCATTACGGGATGGACCTCCTGTTCGCGGTTGAGCCAGTCCACCAGCTCTGCCATCATGATCGGGACATCGTGCGCCGGAGGTGGCGTGTAAACAATCTCGCCGGTGACGGAGTTGGCCACGTAGTTCTGGACTTTCCGGTACTCGCCGGGAGCTGCGGTCCCTCCCCGGACACCTTCTACCAGCCGTTGGTGGATTTCACGTATCAGTCCCTGGGTAATCGGGCCCCCGATCTCCAGGTATTCGGAGACGACATCGAAGGCTCTCCGGTAGTTCAATAGCTCCCGCACATCGTCGGGATCGGCCTCGGGAACTGGTTTGCCTTCCAACAAACGCTCGGCCTGCTCAAGGGTCAGCCGAGTCCCTTCGATATGCGTAGTGTGGTGGGCTTCCAGAATCAGCGCTCGACGGCTCATCTCCCGCACCCAGGCTTCGGACAGAGTAGCGGCCTCTAAGAAGCCCCGGGCCCGCTCAATGCGGGTAAGGCAGGCGGTTATCCGATTGGTTATATTGAATTTTGGCTCAAATCTATTCTTCAATTCTTATTGCTCCTAAGCACCACCATAAACGGCCTCATAGATCACCTTCCCATACTTGTTGGCCGGATAGGCGATGCCCTCTATAAAATCATACCTCAAAAACCTTCAATACCTCGTCGCCGTAGTGGTTGATGACCTTGATGGCGATCTTTCCGGTGGCCGGTTTCGGGAAGGGGCGGCTCGTGGTGGAGTAGAGGGCGGCCCAGGCTCCTTCGTCGATGTCGGCCCGGAGCGCCCTTTTCAGCTTGTCGTAGGGCTGGTCGGCCCCGGTGAAGTAGGCGTGGCGCACAAAGAAACTCTCGCCGTTGTAGTTGGTGTCGATGAACCAGGCGGCCAGATCATCCGTGGAACTGGAGCGAATCTGGCCGGTGGTGGGGTCGTAAATGTCCAGCCCCTTAATCTGCACCACGATCTTGCCGTCTTGCTGTGGCTGCACTTCCACGTCCGGCTCCCCGAAGACCATGAAGAGGTTCCCCGCCCCGGTCTTTTTCAGGAGTTCATCGCCCATGGCCAGGTCCGGGTTCATGCGGGCGGTGAGCACCGTGAGTTTACCGTAGCGTTTGGCTTCTTCGGCGACATGGGGGTCGAAGGCGAAGCCGCAAACGATGAG
>JAUSOZ010000072.1 GCA_030655955.1 Deltaproteobacteria bacterium | reverse complement strand
CCTCCCCTCAATGCCGCCCCCCAAAAACTCGCCTACGGCCTGGACTTCGGCAGCCGCTATGTGAAGCTGGTCTATGCTCGGGGGCAGGGGGGTTGGGGGCGGCGCAAGATGGACAGCATCGTCTTCTACCGGGATTATCTGGTGCGGGTTGAGGGGGAGGTGCGGATCGATTGGAGCCGTTTGGGGCTGGCTCCCCCGGAGGCGTTGGTGGCCACCGGGTACGGCAAGAACCTCCTGAAGGCATATTTTCCCACCATTACCGAGATCCGGGCTCATTTCCTGGGGGCCCGGTGGGTCACGGGCCTGGACCACTTCATCCTGTTGGAAATGGGGGGCCAGGACACCAAGATCCTCTATATCCGGGCGGGCCGGGTGTTCGATTTTCTCACCAACGACCGCTGTGCCGCGGGCACCGGTCGCTACCTGGAGAACATGGCCCGGTTTCTCAAGATGCCCCTGACGGAATTTGCCGGGTGCTGGCAGGACCCGGTGGACATCTCTCAAACCTGCGCCATCTTCGGGGAGACCGAACTGGTGGGCTACCTCCTGGAAGGGGTGGAACCCGCCCGGATTGCCGCCGGGGTCAACGCCTCGGTGGCCCGCCGGGCCCTGGCCATGGTGCGCCGCTACCGCTGCCCCGTCCTGGTCTTTGTGGGCGGCGTGGCAAAAAACCGGGCCGTGGTGAAGCTCCTGAGAGACCAGGGGGATTTTCAGGTCAAGGTGCCGCCTTATCCGCAATTTAACGGCGCCCTGGGATGCGCCCTCGAGGCGGGCCGGGTCCTGGCCCGGGAAACACCATGAACCGCCTGGCCGATGCTGACCCCCTGGCCCAGGCCCTGAGGCGGCTGGTGGGAGACGAGGCTGGTTTCCGGCCCCCGGCCGGGGAAGTGCGCGTCGAGTCGCTGCCGGCGTCTCGTCAAGTTCTGCGCTTCACCTTCCCCGCCGGCGACTACGCCGTGGTGGGAAAATTCTTCTCCGCCTCTCCCCCCCAGGCCTCGGCGGATTTGAGCCTGGCCCGGGAATATAACCACTATCTGCGGCTCCCCGGACTGGGCCTCGGCAATGGCAATGGCCTGGTGCCGCGGCTTCTAGGGCGCTGGCCCGAGAGGTCCCTGGGGCTGCTGCTGGAAGCCGTGCCCGGCCCGGACCTGGATCATCTCTTGTTCCGGGCCTGCCTCCACGGCGACCCGGCCCCCCTCTTTGGCGCCCTGGACAAACTGGCGCATCTGCTGGCCTTTTTTCACTCCCGGCCGGTCCCGGCTCTGCCGGTAGCGCCCGAGCCCGCCCTGGCTTACCTGGACAAGGTGATGGCCCAGTTGCTGGAGGCGGGGATGTTGACCCGGGAGGACTGGCAGGCCCTGGCCCACGAGCACCATGCCTGGGAGGAGCGCTTCCAGGATTTTTCCGACCGGCAGGTGCTGATTCACGGCGATGCCACCCCCACCAACTTTCTCTTCCCCAACGGCCGGGCCGTGGCCCTGGACCTGGAGCGGCTCAGAGTCGGCGACCGCCTCTGGGACCTGTCCTGGGTGGCCGGGGAACTGAAACATGCCTGGGGCTGGCGCACGGCAGATTTTAGCGGGTCCGAGGCGGCCACCCGGCATTTTTTCCGGATGTATCTGACGGCCGCGGATCTTGACCCCGCTTTGACGGGCCGACTCTTCAGCCTCAACCCCTTTTACATGGCCCTGGCGGAGCTCCGCATCGCCCGGAACCTCTATCTCACCCGGGACTACCGCCGGCAACTGGTGGCCGAAGCCAGACGCTGCCTGGCCCATGGTCGGAAGATGTAAGAAGGTTTTTGGTTTTCAGTTTTCGGTTAAAATCAGCAGTGTCCGGTTTGGTTTTT
>JAUSOZ010000071.1 GCA_030655955.1 Deltaproteobacteria bacterium | reverse complement strand
GAAGAGGTTCACCACATCGCAGAATTCGCAGTCAAACGGGCATCCCCTGGAAGTCTGGATTGTCATGGTATCGTAATCGTCCAGCCGCAGCAAATCAAACCGTGGAATCGGGGAGGCAGTCAGGTCCGGCCTCTGGTTGTTTTCGATCACGCCGGTCTTGCCGTCTCGCATCGCCTCCAAAAGCAGCGGAATCGTATTCTCTCCTTCGCCTCGCACCACGAAATCACTTCCCGCTTCCAGGGATGCCTCAGGAAGCGAAGTGGGGTGGGGTCCCCCGGCTACGACGGTTTTCCCACGGCGCTTGGCTTCTCGCACCAGGGCCAACAGGCCCTCCCTCTGAATGTACATTGCCGATATCAGGATCAGATCGGCCCACTGCCAATCGTCATCCTTCAGCCTTCTGGCGTTGAGATCGACCAGACGCAGCTCCCATTCTGTGGGCAGTAATGCGGCCACCGTCAGCAGGCCCAATGGTGGATTAGTCGTCTTGTTGCCCCGGAACCGGACCGCTTTCCGGAAACTCCAAAAAGAAAGGGGAAATTCGGGACATAACAACAGAGCGCGCAAAGGAGCACATGCCTCACTAATCGATATTATGCACCAAAGGGATGGAGTGTTTCAATTCTTTGATCGGAAATTCTTATTTCGAACTTTAAAACCATCCTCTTTTAGAGAGCAATTTATTCTTTATCGCCGGACATTCTATGGCTCAAGGCCCCTTGGCCCATCTGTTAGCCGATACAGCCGCACTTGCATGTCCGGCGGAACCCAGGTAAAGTGGATGAGGTAGCGCTGGCCCAATTCATCAATGGATTGGATCACCTTGGCGTATATCTCTGGTGCTTTTTCCTCGCCGCTTCTTCCCTCCAACCGAAACATTATGTTGGTGCGCCGCGGTAACTGGCTTGCTGCCTCGATCACGGCCCGCCGCCGGGAAATGCTGACCAGGGTAGCGCGCTGCATCTGCCCATCTTGATGTTTGTCGGTCAGTACTACATAGTAAAAAGGGAAAGGATCAGCAAGGGTTGTGAAGATAGGCTCCTCCTCCTTGAGCAAAAGCTCCGGGTAGTCTTCGTGGCCTAACAACTCCCGACATCCGAGGGCCTCCCGCATACCCTTGGCGTGGACTTTGACTGCGTCACCGAGGATGAGGCCCCGTCCAGCGGCGTTTATCAAGGTTGGGGAGACGAGTACCTGCCCACCCACGGTGAAGCTCTCGATACGCGCCGTCAGGTTGACCGTGCGTCCCACGACCGCGTACTTCGAGCGCTTCGTCGAGCCGATGTTGCCCACCACCACCTCTCCGGTATGCAGGCCTATCCCCATCTCAATTTCGGGCCAACCCATTTGGACGTTATGTTCGTTCACCCCGGGCATTGCCTTCTGCATCTCCAGGGCACAGTGGACGGCGCGCTGGGCTGCGTCCGGCATCACCGTGGGGGCACCAAACAGCACGAAGATAGCGTCTCCGATGATCTCATCAATAGTGCCGCCGGTTCGATGAATAACCTCGACCATGGCTGAGAGGTAGTGGTTCAGCAAGGACACCACCTCTGTGGCCTCAAGCCGCTCAGCCAGGGCCGTGAAACCCCGCAGGTCGGACATCAGTAAGGTAACCTCGCGCTTTTCGCCGCCCAGCTTTAATCCTTCGGGCATGTCCAAAAGCAACCCCACTATGTCATCGCTTGTATAACGGCCGAAGGTCTCCCGGATGAACTGATTGCGGCGCTCGAGTTGCTGATTCAGATTGACGAGTTGGGAGCGGGAGTCCTTCAGCTGCTGAGTCATGGTGTTGAAGGCAATGGAGAAGTCCCCCATGAAGTCGACCTGCTGCTCCAAATCCCCGGCGGCGATCTGTTGGGTCTTCCAGGTAAGGTGTTTGAGGTTCGATTGGAGGGCCTTGAAGGAATGGCTAACGGCCATGCGGCCCGCCATAGGTCGAATATCCAATTCTCCCTGAGCGACCTGCGCCATGGAGTCGGTGAATAGGGCGAACTCCACCAGGAAACGATTCACATAGGTGAGAACCTGGCGGAGCTCATTGTCCGGGAGGTCATCCGGTATCGGTATGGGTTGAGGGACTTTCCCGGTGCGAAGATGATGGAACGTTGCGGTAATCTTATCAAGAAGCTCCTCTTCAACCTCGATTATTGTGGAACCTCATTTGGGGTCAACCGTGAAACGACAGACCCTGCCCCCGGAGCCCCAGCAGTCGACTTCCTTGACGTGGAAGTCCTTCCCCGAGTAGGCGAGCAGGAGGCCGGCGATAAATCCCTCATCATACGTGCAGATCTCCTCGGAGCAGACTGGAATCCCCGAGCAATCGAGGTCTTCAGCCACGGTTACCACAAAAGAGCCTTTCTCGTAATCGGCCGATTCAACGCGAAAGATCCCGATGCCCAGTTCCTTCATCGTACGCTGGAGATCGGCAAAAAAGGCCATCCAAGTCCTTCTTCTCGGTGAGGATGTTGGCGCAATACTCTTGGCCGGCTTTCTTACCAGCTTCGAAAAAAATACTGTCTGTCTTCTCGACCCCATAATCCCGAATGAGGATGTCGCGCAGCGTGAACTGCATCAGACGGTACACAGCCACGTGCACCAGGGGGCCGAGATTTGGGCGGCCTTCTTCGATATCACCTATCATGCTCCATTCAAATTGGCTTTCTTCCCGCTCTTCTTTGAACATGTTCTTACTCTCCTCCCTCCGAGGTCATAATTGTTGATGTCCCGGCGTTTCTGTTCTTCCTGGTTTTGGATAAATCTTACTGCTGCGATGCGCCAGGGCCATCCTGAGTTTGCCAGCCGCCGCCCAGGGCCCGGTAGAGGGCGATGACGGCCAGGAACTCGTTGGCCCGGTCCGGTGAACAGGCTCTTCAAGGCCGCGGACTCCCACCCGGAGGCGCCGGTAATCCGGATGTTGGGAAAAAGCAGCGCCTTGGCTTCGCCGATGCGGGCGTTGGCCGCCACCATGGTCTGCTCGGCAAAGCGGATGTCGGGGCGCCGTTCCAGGAGAGTAGAAGTGAGTCCTGGAGGGATGGTGACGGTTAAATCCTGCTCCAGCAGAGACTTACCCCGGGTGATGGGTCCCGGGTTTCGCCCCAGCAAGACGCTGATCTGGTTTTCTTTCTGTTCGATGGCCCGCTTCAGGTCGGGAACCACGGCCCGGGCCCCATAGAGCAGATTTTCCGTCATGAGCACGGGGGTCAGGGAATCCCACCCATAGTCGAAGCGCGCTTGCACCAGCTTGAGGGAGTCTTCCCGGACCTTCACGGTGCGTTTGCTGATTTCGAGTTGCTGGTCAAAAGCCCTGAGTTCGATATAAGCCCGGGCCAGGTCGGTCACCAAAGTCTGGATGACAAAGTTGCGGTTCTCTTCCGAGGCGAAAAACTCGGCCCGGGCGGCTTCGGTAGCCCGGCGGATCCGGCCGAAGAAGTCGATCTCCCAGGAGAGGTCGCCGAAGACGATACTCGCCATACGCTCCCTGAGGGTGACGGTGAACGGAGTGAAGCCCCGGGTTGAGGCCCGGGTCGTTTCCGTCTGGCCACTGGCGTTCACTGAGGGAAAGAGAAAAGACCGCTGGATGACCACCAGTTCCCGGGCTGCCAGCACCCGCTGGGCCGCGATCTGCACGTCGTAGTTTTCCTTCAGGGCGATGCGGATTAACTCCTGGAGCCGGTCGTCCTTGAAAACCTCAAACCATTTCAGATCCCCGAAGGAAGCTGCGGCCGGCTGCGTAGGGATATCCGGCCCCTGGCCCCGATAGGCGGCGGGCACCTCGTAGTCGGGCCTCTTATAGTCGGGGCCGACGGCGCAGCCGGATATCATCACCAAAGCCATCAGGAAAAAAGTCCGCCAGGGCGTCATGACTTCTCTCCTTGCTCGCCGGGGGGATCGGGCAGGGATGCGGCAGGCCCCGGGTGCTTCTTGCCCTTGCGGTGAGCCAATTTCTCCACCACATAAAAGGTGACCGGGATAAGGAAGATGGCGATGACGGTGGCCGCAGCCATGCCGCCGATCACCGCGGTGCCCATGACCTTTCGGGCGATTGCCCCGGAGCCCGTGGCCAGGGCCAGAGGTATACACCCCAGGATAAAGGCGAAGCTCGTCATGAGAATGGGGCGGAGCCTTAGGCGCGCCCCCTCCAGGGCCGCCTCGGCGAAATCCTTGCCTTTCTCGTATTCCACCTTGGCGAACTCGACGATCAGGATGGCGTTTTTCGCCGCCAGGCCGATGAGCAGGATCAGGCCGATCTGGGCATAGAGGTTAAGCTCCATACCCCGCAGGGATATCGCCAAAAAGGCCCCAAAAATCGCCACGGGAGTGCCCAAAAGCACGCTGAAGGGCAGCGACCAGCTCTCGTACTGGGCCGCCAGGATCAGGAACACGAACAACAGCGACAGGGCAAAGACGACCCAGGCGGGCACGCCTTCCTGGGCCTTCTTCTCCTGATAAGACATCCCCAGGTAATCGTAGCCCATTTCCGCCGGCATGGTCTCTTTGAAGACTTCCTCCAGGACCTTCATCCCCTGGGTGGAACTGTACCCGGGAGCAGTGACGGCATTGATCTGCACCGAGCGGTAGAGGTTGTAGCGCATGGTGAACTCCGGCCCGGAGCGCTGTTCCAAACTGGTAAGGGCGCTCAAAGGCACGGAGTCGCCGTTCTTGTTGCGCACGTAGAACTGGCCAAGCTGTTCGGCTTCGGCCCGGTATTCCCCCTCGGCCTGGACGTACACCTGCCACTGGCGGCCGAAGCGGTTGAAGTAATTGACGAAGTAGCCGCCCATGAAGGCCTGCAAGACCCGGTAGACCTCGGCGATGTCCACGCCTTGCTTGAGCACCTTATCCCGGTCCACCTTGACGAAGATCTGGGGCACCGTGGGGATGAAGGTGGTGGTGACCCGGGAGAGCTCCGGACGTTTCTGCGCCGCAGCCAGGAACTTCTGGGTGTTCTCCCAGAGAAACTTGATATCTTTGCCGGCCCGATCCTCCAGGATGAAGGTGACCCCGCCGGCAGTGCCGATCCCCGGAATGGCCGGCGGCGAGAAGGCAAAGGCAATGCCACCGGGAAGTTTACTCATCTTCCCGTTGAGGCTGGCCATGATGGCCTCGTATTGCTCTTCGGGCTTTTTCCGCTCGTGCCATGGCTTCAGGGTCACGAAGAAAAAGCCGCTATAGGTGTTGGTGACGCCGTTCAGCATGCTGTAGCCAATCACCGAGGTGGCGTACTCCACCCCCGGGGTCTTCGCCATAATCGCCTCGATCTAGCGGCAGACCTCGCTGGTGCGCTGCAGGGAGGAGGCGTCGGGCAATTGGACCCCGGCATACATGTATCCCTGGTCCTCTTCCGGGAGGAAACCGCCGGGCAGTTTCGCTCCCAAAAGGCCGGCGAGTCCCGCCACCAGAGCCAGAAAGATGAGGCTCATCCCCGCCTTCCGGATAAAAGTCCCGCACCAACTGACATAGCCGTTGGTGGTGCGGCCGAAGACATCGTTAAACCAGCGGTAGAAGCGGCTCAGCGGCCCCTGAGATTCCTTTTTAGGCTTGAGAAGCAGGGCCGCCAGGGCTGGGGTCAGAGTCAGGGCGTTGAAGGAGGAAATGATGACGGAGACGGCGATGGTGACGGCGGTGACAAAGTTATGGAACGTGCTGGGAATGGCCAGGCTGATAACTGCCAGCAGCATCATGGTCATGTAATTGCGGGCGGCTGCCGGGTTGAACTCCTGGACGTGGCGTTTCAACCCTCCGGCAAAAAAAGGCCGCCCCCAGGGCCAGGAGCATGTTGGCCAGAATAGCGCCGATAATGGACGCCTTGACCATGTCATAGAGCCCGGCCTTGAGGGCCACCAGGGCAATGATCAACTCCGGGGCATTGCCGAACGTGGCGTTCAGGAGCCCCCCAATGGTATCCCCGGTATAGGTGGCCAGCTGTTCGGTGGAGTGCACCAGCAGAGCGGCCAGGGGGAAAATGGCCACTGCGGCCAGAAAAAACAGCAGCGGCTGAGGTACACCCCCGATCTTGTCGAGGATGATGGCCAATGGGATGAAGATCAGGGCCAGCCCATAAAATATTTTCTGGAGATTTTTCAAAGGATTCTCCTTCCTCGAGGCTCTTCGGACCAGGGCCCCACGCCACCCGCCCAGGTAATTTTCCGTCAAGGCCGATGTGCTCTTGTCACTCGGGATTCGGCACCTCCTGGTAGACCACCTCACTACCCTCATACACCGGGCGATAATAAACCCCGCTGGCTACATAGTAGGTGGCCCCGGCAATCGCCACGGCCCTGGCGCCTACCGGCATGGTCCGGACAACCGCGGTGCCGCCGTAGGGCCCCCTAACCGCTGCCCCCCGTGGGCCCACATAAGCCGCGGCGCCCCGGGGGCCTTCTGCGTAGGCCCGGCGGGGACCCGCGGCCACCGAGGCGCTGCCGGTGTGCACATAACTCCGTGGGGTGGCGGCCACGGCGCCGCCACGGGGACCAACCGCGGCCGCTCCCCTGGGGCCGGCTACCGCTGCCCCCCCTCTATGACCTGTTGCAGCAACCCTGGCCTCCGAATCTTTTATCAACATAGTTCCCAGGGGACTGACTGGCAGCAGTCCTGCCAACATCGCCAGGGACAGGAACAGTGGCAATACCTTTCGCAAAATCGCCTTAGGCTTAGTAGTCTGCATGGTGTATCCTCCCACTTATTTCTTCTGCTTTTTCTTAGGCGCAGCCGGCGCCGCCGCCGGGAGAATGTCGATTTTTTCGGCCTTTGCTGGAGCTACAAACGTGAACAGGCCTTCTTGAAACTGAGGCGAGGTATTCCACTTGGTAAACACCGCCGTGAACTGCAGCCCCTGGGCCTTCTTATCGGTGATGAGAAACTTGCGCGGCAGCGGGGTTTGACCGTCTTCAATCCAAATTTGCCAATCGATGTCTTTGTCTCTGAAAGCCAGATGATGACAAGGGACACCCTGAACCTTGCTCAGCCCCACGTAAAAACCGGAAAGCGCGCCCTCGGTGAGATATTCATAAGACTTGGTATAGATCAGATCAGCCAAAGGAGCCCTGAGATTAAAGGCCTGGACGGCATGCTCCAGGGCAGCATCGATCTCCGCGGGGGCGGCAATGGTGGTGTAAAAGTTCTTGGTCCTATCCATGAGGGTGATGGTCTTGCCGTCGTAGATCAGCTGCCCGTTATACGTATCTCCCACGGATTCAGCCCGAAACCGGTCGGGACGCCGCACCGAAGCCTCCAAACCCCTGCCGTACTGGATTCGCTGGCCGGAGGTCAACAGCACGTCCTCGGTAATCTCCGCCTGGACGGAAAACTGCTGGAGATTTTTGAGATAATCGCACATCTGCTTGAGAACTTGCTCGGCCTTGGGCTCGATGTCCGGAGTTTTGGCCTTTGCCAGTTTGTCGGCGCTCCAGGCCGGGGCCAATATGCAGAAGGACAGGACCAGCGCCGCCCCTAAAGGAACCCATTGCCTATAAAGTGTTCGCCTTTTCTCGATCATCTCTTGGTTCTCCTCGAAAATGAATGGGTTATGGTTTTTTGTTCATCTTCTCGCTTTGTTTCTGGTTGCTTAATGCACCCAGGGGGCTGTGAACCATGCCGGGCGCGCTGATCCGCTTCAGTTTTTCCCGGCGCCTTGAATCGCCTCGGCAATCTCCTGGCTGAGCTTGGCCAGCGCCCGGCTCTGGGCCGCAACCAAGGCGGCATAATCCGCACCACTCACGGGCTCGCGTATACTGGACCGATTCGTTTTGAGCAACTTTTTTTCCGGGCCCCCTAAGATGCTCCAGCGCACCTCCAGCCAGACGGCGTCGCCCAACCGGCCATCGCAACGGACGATATCCAATAACACCTGATAGTCGATGGGCACAGACAGGCGCCAGGGATAGAGATAAATCCGTTCGGTCGGCAGGAGAAAACCAATATTGTCGGCCAGAACATTAATGAAGTTATCCTTCAAGGAGCCGACCCATCGATCGAACTCGGCTTTTACCGCCTGATTGTCGCCCGTACGGGTGACAATCATAGACTGGTCGAGGTAATCGGCCAGCTTGACGGGGCCGATGCCGACAACCGCGTTCTGGGCCGGGCTTTTCCTCTTGGAGATCACCTGGTCTTCCTGTATCGGGCTCAAGGTGTAAAAACGCGGCGATTGACTCCTGCAGCCGCCTAAAAAGATGGCCGCCATCGCCAGGATGACCGGTAAGGCGCGAGAAAATGGCGCTACTCTCATGTTATTTCCCTCCAGGATTCCCTTTGCCGCGAATCAGGGCCTCGGGATGCTGATCAAGATAATTGGTCAACTGCCGAATTGACCTGCTCATGGCGGAAATCTCCTTCAGAGCGTTCTCCAACTCTACCATCAGCGGTGAGTCTTGGGACAGGACACCTTTGGCCGCGGACATGGTTGTATCAAAACCGGTCGCTATCCCTCCTACCCGGGCGTCAACATTATTCGCCAGTTTGCCGAAATCTTTGACGGTTTTTTTCACGTCGTTCGCCAGCGGATCCACCTGGCGATCTACCTTGGTAAGGAGCTTGCGGGCGTCCTGCATCGTATCTTTCATGGCCTGAAGGCTGGCGGTCAGGTCCGGGTTGTTAACGAGCCGAGCGATACCTTCCAAGCTCGAATTCAAATTCTGTTCTATCGCCTTGAGATCCAGTTCCCCCAGGGCCTTGGCCAGCCGTTCGCTGGTGGAGGCGCAGGTTGGAATCACGATATAGTCCTTATAGTCTTTGTCGATTTGTCCCGGAGCATAGCAGACACCCTTCTGGGGAAGAAAATCAAGCTGGATCATTAACTGGCCGGTAATAAAACTCTGCATAACCAACTCGGCCCGCAGGCCCATTTCGATGAGCTTTTCCGCAACTTTTCGGGGATCTCTTTCTCCGGTTCGCACCTTCCATTTATCCGGCTCGATTTCGATGAGGATGGGGATTTGTGTCTTCATCGTAACCAGGTCGGCTTCGAGAGTAATGCTGGTCACAGACCCGACCGGAACGCCCTGGAACAGCACCGGTGCGCCCACACTCAACCCCTTGATGGATTCATTGAAGTACAAAATGTAGGTATTGGTTTTCTTGAAGAATTTGCCCGAACCGAATACCACCAGGCTGGCGGCCATAATGATCACTGCGAGGACCACGAAACCGCCGATCATCATTCTGTTTGCTTGCTTAGCCATCTCTGCACATCCTATCGGTTAAGATTTCTCGCCGCGGGTTAAAAACAGGCGCAAATTAGGGTCCCGGGTTTCGGCCAAGAGCTGGTTCGGGTTACCCGTAGCCGTCATGGTGCGTTTGGATACATCCAGAAAGACGGAATTGCTGCCAATGGCAAATATGCTGGCCAACTCATGGGTTACTATCACCATGGTGGTGCCCAGGCTCTCACGCAGTTCCAGGATCAGGTCATCCAGGCGCCGGGCGCTCACCGGATCGAGCCCGGCAGAAGGCTCATCGAAAAACAGGACTTCCGGATCGAGGGCCATGGCCCGGGCTATACCGGCCCGTTTCTGCATCCCGCCGCTGATCTCCGAGGGATAAAACTCTTCGAATCCGGCCATCCCCACCAGCGCCAGTTTCAGTTTGACCACCTCACGAATCTGGCCCGGGCTTAAATCCGTATAGAGCTCCAGGGGCAGGGCGATATTCTCGGCCAGGGTCATGGAGCTCCAGAGCGCCCCGCTCTGGTACATCACCCCGGCCCGGCGGATGATCCGGTCGCGGGTCGGTGGATCGGATCCCCAGAAATCGACATCTCCATACAGGACCTTACCCTTGGCCGGGGCCTTCAAGCCGATCAAAATGGTCATCATGGTGCTCTTGCCGCAGCCGCTGCCGCCCATGATGATGAAGATGTCCCCCCGGTTGATGGTAAAGGTCAGGTCCCGCATGAGGACAAAGTCGCCATAAGCCATGGTGAGATCCTGCACTGTGATGTGGCCTTCTGCTTCCGTCATTTTTGCTTTATCCTGACAAGCTGTTGGCATTTCCTCATATTCCCAGGAAATTGCACAGAATGGTGATAACCGCGGTGGAGAGGATGATCCCGACAATGGCGGTAACCACCGCGGACGTGGCCGCGTCACCTACCGCCGAGGCGCTGCGGCCGCACTGCATGCCCCGCATACAGCCGGCCAGCGCCACGATCACGCCGAACACGAGACCGGAAAAAATACCGATGCCCAGATTCCAGAGACCGATCGCCTTGGCGGTCTCGTTATAGTATTCCATGAAACCGATATTGAGCATCCCTACGCCGACCACCATACCCCCCAGTATGCCCATGATATTGGCGTAAAGGCACAGCAGGGGCATCATAATCGCCAGGGCCAGCATACGCGGCAGCACCAGAAACTCCATGGGCGATATGCCCAGGGTTTTCAGGGCGTCGATCTCCTGGTTCACCTGCATGGTCCCCAGCTGCGCCGCAAAGGCGCCCCCCGTGCGGCCGGCCATGACGATACCGGTCATAATCGCCGCCATCAGGCGCACCATGGCAATGCCCACCAAATCGGCCACATAAATTTGGGCCCCGAAGAGCTGCAGCTGGATGGCGCCGATAAACGCCAGGATCAGCCCCACCAGAAAACAGATGAGGGAGACGATGGGCAACGCCTGGGCGCTCACGGCCTGCATGATTAAGCCCAGATCGGAGCGGCGGTACTGGGCCTTGCCGCGCAGCAGCCGCTGCACCGCAAAGACCGCATCGCCGATGAACGTCAGCATTTCACCGGCGGATTGGAACAAATAGACGGTTTGGTTGCCCAAATTGCTGAGAAACGACACCCGGGCTTCGGCCTGGCGGGCATCAGTCTTTTCCGGCACCGCCAGGGCCAACTCCAACAGTCTCTGTGCCCCTGGCGGCAGTCCGTCGCGGTTCAGGAGGATTTTTTGCCGGGAGCACAGGGTGCCTACGTTCATCAGGAAGGTCAACAACCCGCTGTCCCAGGAGGTCAGTTCCCGGGTGTCGAAGACCAGGTTACGAACCCCCGGCCTGCCTTCGAGCCTTTGCTGAACCTTATCGGCCCCAGGCAGTTCGCCGCCCAGCTTCCAGTCCCCGGAAAGGATCACCTTTAGCGTGTCGGCTGAAGGTTGCTCCATAATCATTTCACCACGGGCCGTCATGTGCGTTGTTCTCCATGGTACCCCATTAACTGAATAATGCAGGGCTTCATCCTGCCTCTGACCCAGTCCGAAGCAGTGTATCAGGAAAAGATTTGAGGTGCACGTCCCGCTGGGGGAAAGGCAATTCTATGCCATGCTGCCGGAATCGCTGCCAGATGCCCCAGTGGAGGTCGCTCTTCACTGAGCCGATGCCGTGTTGGGGATCGTTGATCCACACCCGCACTTCCAGGTTGACGGCATTATCTCCAAAGCCGGTTAAAAGGTAGGCGGGTTTGGGGTCCTTCAGGACTCGTTTGGTGTCTTCGGCGGCTTGCAGCATCAGGTCCCGGGCTTTCTCCAAATCAGACCCGTAGGCGACGCCAACTGGCACCTGTAACCGTATGAGGTTCTGACTGTAAGACCAGTTTGTACCGCACCCGGTTTTCTGGACACAAGTTATTTTTAAGCCGCCCTGGCGGATGCGATTCTGGATCGCCTGGTCCATAATGCCTATAAAATCAAAATGAAAGGAGAATCGATGCGAAAATGGTATGCAAAAAAAGATGATCCCGATATGATGGGAGCGTGATGAGGGGCAACATGGCTTCGCTATAAAAGTGGCCGGATTCCTCCGGAACGCGCGGCCGCTTTGCTCCGGATTAGGTGGCCGCCTTCGTCCGGAATGGGTGGCCGGTTTGAGCGGAATACACAACCCGACCACGGCATTCCGATGGAGACACCGGTTCCTGAAGGCTTTTTCTGCGGACAAGGCATTGGAGTTGTCCGGCATAGCGGAGGCAGACGAGACTTTTTTCCTGGAGTCCTTCAAA
>JAUSOZ010000068.1 GCA_030655955.1 Deltaproteobacteria bacterium | reverse complement strand
TCAGGGCGAAATAGGTGTTGTCCCTCAGGTCGCAGACCTCCACCTTGGTCACCGTCGTCTCCATGAGTTCCATGATGTTTTTCAACAGATCATGGGTCATGGGGCGGGAGAACTTGATGTTCTCCAGCTCGCTGGCGATGGCGGTGGCTTCCAGCAACCCGATCCAAATGGGGACCGCCTTGTCCGAGTCCACATCTTTGAGGATCATGATGGGACTGTTGGTGAAAGGGTCGATGGTCAACCCGGAAACCGTCATCTCTCTGAGCATGATACCTCCCTTGGGGATGTCCTCAGGCGATCCGCCGCACGGTTACAGGTGGACGAACCCTCGACCCACCGGCCTTTCAAGGAATGGGGGTGAGCCTCGGTTATGGCGACCCGGGCCAGACGTCCCAGCAATTCCCGGGGTCCGATAAAGTTGACGACCTGGTTGGTGCGGAGCCGCCCGCACCACTCCTGGGGGGAGCGCTTGCTCCGGCCTTCCACCAGGACTTCGTGTTCCTGGCCCACCAGGCGGGCATGGGCCTGCCGGGTAAGTTCATTCTGCAGGGCTTGCAGGCGTGCCAGGCGCTCCGCCTTGACGTCTTCCGGCACCTGGTCGGGAAAAGTCGCCGCCCGCGTCTGGGGCCGCGGCGAATATTTAAAGGAGAAGGCTTGGTCGAATCCTGCCTCCCCCATGAGGTCGAGGGTTTGCTGGAAGTCAGCCTCCGTTTCCCCGGGAAAGCCCACGATCAGATCGGTGGATAAGGCGATGCCGGGGCAGGCGGACTTGAGCGCCGCCACCTTTTCCAGGTAGTGTTCCCGGGTGTAACCCCGATTCATCCGCTCCAGGACCCGGTTGGCGCCGGATTGCACCGGCAGGTGCAGGTGTTCGCACAGGGAGTTGAGCTCGCCCAAGGCGTTGATCAGCTCCGGCGACAGGTCCCGGGGGTGAGAGGTGGCGAACCGCAGCCGGCTCAGGCCGGGCAAATCGTCGAGGCGCCGCAGCAGCTGGGAAAAAGTCACGGTCTCGCCCAAGCCCCGGCCGTAGGAATTGACGTTTTGGCCCAGGAGGGTCACTTCCAGGCCCCCGGCGGCGACAAAAGCTGCCACTTCGTCCACAATAGCCCCGGGCTCCCGGCTGGTCTCCCGGCCCCGCACATAGGGGACCACGCAGAAGGAACAGTAATTGTCGCAGCCCCGCATGATGGTGACCATGGTCTGGAAGGTCCCCGGCGACCACAAACGTTGGGGCAGATCCGGCACATCTTTTTCCAGGGACACGTCCACCACCCGCTCGCCCCGGGCGGCCCGGTGCACCAATTCCGGCAGCCGGTAAATGCCCTTGGTGCCGAACACCAGGTTGAGATGGGGGGCGAAAGCCAGCAAGCGCTCGCCTTCCTGCTGGGCCACGCAGCCCCCGACGCCCAGGATGAGCTGGGGGCGCTCCCGCTTCAGCGGCTTTAAACTGCCCAGGAGGCTTTTAACCTTCTCCTCGGATTTGCGGCGGATGGCGCAGGTGTTGATCAGGTAAAGGTCGGCGTCCTCGGCCCGGGCCGTCAGGACATACTCTTCCCCCAAAATCTGGGCCATCAATTCGGCATCGGCCACGTTCATCTGGCAGCCAAAAGTCCGGATGTGCAATTTCTTTTTAGCCCGCACCATGTATTCTATTTATTCGAAACTCCCCCCCTTGTCAACTCCGCGCTTTCCGGCTCTGGACAGGCCGCGGGCATTAAGGTACAATGCGCCGGGTTATGGTCCAGGGCCGGAGGATTATCCGTGCCGGTTAGGGACCCGCCGCCATCAACGTCAACCGTGAGCCGAAATTTATGCTGTCCTACGCCAGCGGCAGTGCACCTCGTCAGCCGGGCCGGGTTGTCCTCACGGGGACCGGGCCCCAGGGGTTAGACCCCGGAGCCGCCGCATGATTCCCATCCGCGGGGCGCCGGCCAAACACCGCTGGCCCTGGGTCACCCTGGGGCTGATCGCCGTCAACCTGGCGATTTTTCTCTATCAACTCCACATCGGCCCCGATGCCTCCACGGACCTTTTTTATAAGAAGGGGGCCGTGGCCGCCAAGTTGAGCCGGCTCAAGGTCTTGAGCCTCAGCCAATCCGTGGGGCTGCTGCCCACCATGTTCAGTTCCCTCTTCCTCCACGCCGGCTGGGTCCACCTCATCGGCAACATGTGGTTCCTCTGGGTCTTTGGGGAAGCCCTGGAGGATGACTTGGGACCCTTACGGTTTCTGGGCTTTTACCTGTTTTGCGGCTTTTTTGCCTGCATCTTCCACGTGCTGGCGGCCTCCAGCCTGGCCGTGCCCATGATCGGCGCCAGCGGCGCCATCGCCGGGGTTCTGGGGGGATACCTGATCCGGCTGCCCAAGTCGCCCATCTGCACCGTGGTTTTCTGGCGGCTGCGCCCGGAGACGGTGTACCTCCCCGCCTTTGTCTGGCTGGGGCTGTGGCTGGCGCTGCAGTTCTACGGCCTCAAAAACGGCGGCGCCGTGGCCTGGATGGCCCACCTGGGGGGCTTCTTTATCGGTCTGGCCACGGTCAACCTGTTTACGCCCCTGACTCCGGCCCCGGCCCCGGTCCACGCCAAAGCCGCCCCCAAAAAGCCGGCGAGCCCCAAGGGCAAGAAGAAGTGAGGGCTGGGGAGGCAAGGCTGATGCAGGTTGGATTGAAGTTATACTCGTAGGGGCGGACCTGTGTGTCCGCCCTTATCAAGGCCCGACGTTTAGATCGGCCCCGGTAATACATATCTAGTGGTGTGTTGCATAATTATGGTGACCCGGAAAAATCAGGTTTTTCTACCCCCCTTTCCTAAAGGCGGGGGGAGAGGGAGAAAAATCGACAACCCACATCCGAATATACCTGTGGCTAACATCTATTTCTCAGAGGTGAGAGAGGGAGATTTTTGCAGTGACGCCTGACGGTAAAACCCTGGTGACCGGCGGGACTGGCTTCGTGGGCCGGGCCGTGGTGGAGGAACTGTTGGCCGCCGGCCGGGAGGTGCGGGTCCTGGCCCGCAACCCGGAGCATCCGGCCCTGGCCGGCCTGGCCGTGGACGTGGCCGTTGGCGACCTCCGGGACCCGGAATCGCTCTCCCGGGCCCTCACGGGCTGCACCCGCCTCTTTCACGTGGCCGCGGACTATCGCCTCTGGGTGCCGGACCCGGCCACCATGTACGCCATCAATGTGGAAGGTACCCGGCAGCTGCTGGCGGCGGCCGCGGCCCAGGGACTGGACCGGGTGGTCTATACCAGCACCGTGGGCACCCTGGGCAACCCCGGGGACGGCACCCCCGGCACCGAAGACACCCCGGTGACTTTGCAGGACATGGTGGGCCACTACAAACGCTCCAAGTTTATGGCCGAGGCCGTGGCCCTGGATTTCGCCCGCCAGGGCCTGCCCCTGGTGGTGGTCAACCCCAGCACCCCCGTGGGTCCCTGGGACTTCCGCCCCACTCCCACCGGCCAGATGATCGTGGATTTCCTCAAGCGCCGCATGCCGGCCTACCTGGAAACCGGCCTCAATCTCATCCATGTCAAGGATGTGGCCCGGGGGCACCTGCTGGCCGAAGCCCAAGGCCAGGTCGGGGAAAAATACATCCTGGGGCATGAGAACCTCAGCCTCTCCCAGATCTTCCACCTGCTGGCGGACACAACGGGTCTGCCGGCCCCGAAGGTGAAACTGCCCTACTGGCCGATCCTGGCCATGTCCTATGTGGACGAGTTCCTCGCCACCTACATCCGCCGCCGCCCGCCCCGCATGCCCGTTGCCGCCATCCGCATGGCCAAGAAATATATGTACTTTGACAACCGGAAAGCGATACAATATCTAGGATTGACCCTGACACCGGTGCACCAGGCCCTGGCCGACGCGGTGGAGTGGTTCCGCCAGAACGGGTATGCGTGAGTGGTGATGTTCGCGGGTATTCACTAAAAAATTTCGGGAAGCCAGAAGTCGGCGGTAGCCGGTTGGCCCCGGCCCTGATCCAGGTACAGAGGAGTGGAAAACCTTGCGTTTCCCGTTGAGTTTGAGTTTTGATTTAACCCGCTACCTCATGGGCAAGCGCCTGGCGGGTGAAGAAAAATTCCCCCTGGTCCTGATGCTGGAGCCCACTCATCAGTGCAATCTATCCTGCGCCGGCTGCGGCCGCATCCAGGAATATCGCGAAACCCTGGGACAGGCGCTGACCTTGCAAGAATGCCTGCAAGCCGTTGAGGACTGCGGCGCCCCGGTGGTTACCATCACCGGGGGCGAACCCCTGCTCTATCCGCCGGTCTTTGATCTCTTGGCCGAACTGGTGCACCGCGGCAAGCACATTTATCTGTGCACCAACGCCATATTGTTAGAAAAATCCCTGCCCCGGCTGCCCCGTTCCGACCGGTTGACCCTGAGCCTCCACGTGGACGGCCTCGCCCCCACCCACGACCGGCTGCTGGGGCGGCAAGGGCTGTTCAACCTGGCCATCAAGGCCATCAAGGCCGCCAAGGCCCAGGGGTTCCGGGTGTGCACCAACACCACCATCTACAAGGAAACCGAGGTCCAGGAGATCGAGATTCTCTTTTCCTACCTGGGGCATATCGGCGTGGACGGCCTCCTGGTGTCTCCGGCCTTCAGCTTTGCCGGAGTCGATGACGGGATGTTTCTCTCCCGGGAAGAAATCAATGACAAGTTCAGCCGTTTAACCGGCAACGGCCATAACTTCAAGTTCTTCAGCACGCCGTTGTACCTGAGCTTCCTCCGGGGGGAACGGGACTACGAGTGCACCCCCTGGGCCAACCCCACCCGCAATCCCATGGGCTGGCGGGCCCCCTGCTACCAGATCGTGGACACCCACTACCCCACTTTTGCCGACATGATGCAGAAAACCCCGTGGGAGGACTACGGGGTGGGCCGGGACTCCCGCTGCGCCCAGTGCATGATGCATTCCGGGTTCGAGCCCACGGTGGTGCGCGAGATGGGCGGCCTGAAGGATATCTGGACCATGCTGCGGTGGAATCTTACGTGAGAGTGCGGCGCCGCCGCGCCAGTTAGCCAGCGATGCTCATGGAAGTCATGGGGTTACCATGGGTAAACTGAGGGGCGGCCCGCCGGGTCGCCCCTACGGACATAGAGCCTCTTTTACCGTCCAATGAAGCAATCAATGAGCCTATGACGCTGTGGAACGCCCCCTAAGCCCACCCGCCGCTGACTCCCGCCTGATGAACGGCGCCACCCTGGCGCTGGTTTGTCTGGGGTTATACCTGCCCCTTTTCTGGCAGATGCCCCTCTGGCGCTCGGAAGCCATGTATGCCTTGATCCCGCAGGAAATGCTGGCCGCGGGGTCATGGCTGACTCCCACCCTCAACGGGGCGCCCTACCTGGACAAGCCCCACCTGCTCTACTGGCTCCAATTGTTGAGCTACAAGCTCCTGGGGGTCTCGGTTTGGAGCGCCCGGGTCCCCACCCTGGCGGTAACCGTGGGGGAAGTCTGGCTCACCTACCTCATCGGCCGGCGCCTGGTGGGGCCAAAAGCCGCCTGGCTGGGGGGGGTCATCCTCCTCACCGGCATCGGCTTTTTCGTCCTGCACCTGCTCATTCTCACCGATCACCTGGTGACGCTGTCGCTGCTGGCGGCCTTATATGGTCTGCTGCGCTGGGAGGCGCAGCCGGGATTCCGCTGGACGGCCCTGTTCTTTCTGGCCCTGGTGGCCGGGTTTCTCAGCAAGGGTTTCATCGGGCTGGTCTTCCCCGGCTTGATCGGCCTCATCTATGCCTGGCACCTGCGGGAGCGCCGGTTGTTGAGCCTGTTGTTCTCGCCCGGGGGGCTTGCCCTGGCTGCCATCCTCCTGGTGGCCTGGGGCTGGGCGGCGGAGTCGGCCAATCCCGGCTGGCTCAAGTTCCAGGTCGTCAACGAACAGATCATGCGGTTCCTGGGCCGGCGGGAGCCCGCCGACGTCAACTCCTTCACCATCGCCGGGTTCTATGTGTTTCTGGTCATCTGGCTGATGCCCTGGACCTTCATCCTGCCGTCAGCCCTCTACCGTTTCTGGCCGGCCACCCGCCCTGGCCGGGAAGTGGGGGCCGGCGGAAGGCTGCTGCTCATTTGGGCTGCGGTCATCCTGGGCTTTTTCACCCTGTCGTCGTCCCGCATCGAATATTATTCCCTGCCGGCCCTGCCAGCCCTGGCCCTGATTTTGGGATGGCGCCTCCAGCGTTACCTCGACACCCCGGGAGACCGGATCATTGCCTGGACCCTGCTGGCCCTGGGCCTGCTGGGCCTCTCGCTCCTGGTACTGCTGCCTTATCTGGAGCAGGTCTGCGTTGACAACCGCCGGGAGTTCCTCGGCATGGTCAGCCTCATCTCTCCCCTGGCCCGGCAGGCCACCTGGGTCATTCCGGCGGTGGCCCTGGCGGGGGGCCTGGCTGCCTGGCTCCGGCGTCCCCGCCTGGCGGTGGCCGCCTATGGCGTGCTGGCCGTGGCCATTGCCTGGTTTACCTTCCAGACCATGGCTGTACTCACTCCCCTGATGTGCGACCAGGCCGCGGGCGAATATATCCGGCGGGTGGCGTCCCCCCAGGACCTCCTGATCATGGGGCCCATCGAAGAGTTTGAATACGGGGCCTCCCTGGAATTTTACGCCCGGCGCCATATCCTCATGGTCAAACGCAACGGCCTGCCCCAGTTTCCCTACCCGGTGCCTCCGGCCTCGGACTACATCATCTCCCCGGAATGCCTGCAGGAGTTGTGGCAGTCACCCCGAAAAGTCTTTCTGCTCCTGGACAACGCTACCCCGCCGGAGTTTTTCCTCAGAGACGCCACCACAGTCTTGACCCTGCCGGGCAAGCGCCTGCTGGTCAACCACCCCTGAGGGTTGTGGCGGCACGCCCGCCGCTGCCTCCGGCAGAGGGGTTGCCCGCAACCAGGCCTTGATTCGCCTCGAATTTAAGCCTGCCCGAATTCCGCCACTGCGCTTCCCAAAAATTCCCCTGACGCTATGGAGATCATAGCGCTATCTTATTTATAACACGGATAAATATTGTTAATGGCAAGTCATCACCACATCCGTCAATAATCTCTGGCACTTTGGTTTATCACTACCGGGCGTACTGGTCTGGGGTCCATTGGCGTCCCAGCCAGATAACATCTAGTCGGCGATGGATTAGATGCTTCAATCCAAGGGAAATTGGCTTTTGGCCTAATTTGTGCTATTTTCCCACCTGCGAGAAGAATTGGCTTCGAGACGCGGATCGTTTGGGAGATTTCACTCGGGCAAAGAAGCTCCAAAACCTCGTTGGGGCAGAAATAGCTATGGATGGGGCATAATCTCGGACCAAGTTACCCTGCCGGAGAGGTTGGGCGATTATGGTTCCCTTCTAACCAAGAGAAATTGGCTGTGAGACGGATAAAAAGAATGAGCTGTTGGCATTGGCGGTTACTGGGGGCGACCCTGGCGTTGACGGTCTGTCTGATCACGGGTGCATCCATGGCTGCTGATCTGGTCATCGACGGCACCACTGTAACGGTCGACAGTGACGTCAGCTTCGATAATGAGTATATCGGCAACTCATCTACCGGCACCTTGAACCAAAGCGGCGGTACCAATACAGTGAGCAGCCTTCTCACTCTGGGTTCTCAGTCTGGCAGCAGCGGCACCTATAACCTGAGCGGCGGCAGCCTCTCCACAAATGGCGCTATCATAGGTGATGGGGGGACCGGGACGTTCAACCAGACCGGCGGCACGAACGCGCAGTTCGGCAACTTGTTTTTGGGGTATTCCTCCGGCGGCAGCGGAACCTATAACCAGACCGGCGGCACCAATACGGTGGCCGGCATCTTCTTTCTGGCCCACGACTCGGGTAGCAGCGGGACCTATAATCTAAGCGGCGGCAACCTCTCGGCCGGTTTCGGGTATGTTGGACGCCAAGGAGTCGGCGTCTTCAACCAAAGCGGCGGTATCATGAGAATTAGCAACAACTTGCAATTGGGGTATTATCCCGGGAGCAGTGGGACCTATAACCTGAGCGGCGGCAGCCTCTTCGCCCCCGCTGAGACCATTGGAGTTCTGGTAGGAGGAGTCGGCGTCTTCAACCAGAGCGGCGGTACCAATACAGTGACCGACTTTCTCGCTCTGGGCTATCGGTCCGGTAGCAGCGGCACCTATAATCTGAGCGGCGGCAGCCTCGTAAGCGCCTATGAGTCCATTGGATTCCAAGGACTCGGCACCTTCTATCAGAGCGGCGGCATTAATACGGTAACCGGGGAGCTTGTCGTGGGTGATTCGACCTCCGGTAACGGCACCTATCACCTGCGCGGAGGCAGTCTTGCGGCTCCCTCTGAGATAATCGGCTCTTTTGGCATTGGCGTCTTCAACCAGAGCGGCGGCACCAATACGGTGACCGGCGACCTGAGGATAGGCGATCAGCTTAATCGCAGCGGTGACCTGCCCCCCAAAAACTGATCCACATGTTAAGTTAGAGCGGTGGATCAACGGGAGG
>JAUSOZ010000133.1 GCA_030655955.1 Deltaproteobacteria bacterium | reverse complement strand
TCTTTCATGACCGAAATGCTGATGGGGGAATTGGCGGCGATTTGGGCCGCCATGGCGTAGGTAAAATCCTCCAGTTCCGCCTCGGGCACCAGGTGATTGAGGACGCCGAGCCGTGCGGCCCTCTCGGCTTTCACCGGCTGGGCGGTACAGAACATCTCCCGGGCCAGGGACGTGCCGATTTTGTTGAGGACGTGGAGGATCCCGGTGAGATTATAGGGTATCCCCAGCCGCGCCGGGGTAATGGCAAAAGAGGTGTTCTCCGTGCCGATCAGGATGTCGCAGACAAAGGCCAACTCACACGCCCCGCCCCAGACGGTGCCCTCCAGCATGGCGATGACCGGGGCCGGACAGCGCTGGATGGCCCGGATGGCCTGCTCCAGGGGGTCGTTGAAGGTCAAGGGGTCCCGGCCGGGCTGGGGAAATTCCCTGACGTCATAGCCCGCGGACCAGACTTTAGCACCCTTATTGGCCCGGACCACAATCACCCGGGCCTGTTGATAGACCAGGTCGTTCAAGGCTTTGATCACCTCATGGATCAGGCCCCGGCCCAGGGCATTGCGCTTCCGGTCATGATTTAAGGTGATGGTGCCGATAAACTCCGATAAGGCCACGGTGATAAATTGCATGGTTCACTCCCGGGACTGCCCCCCGGCTGCCGGGCGGTCAGGCCGCATCTTTAGAGATTGTTTGCCAAGTGAGACCGTAATTGATAACATGCCCATCGGCAATGATAAACTTTTTCGCCAGATTTATCTGGCCATCCACGGAAGGAGAACAGATTATGCCATACTGCCCCGAGTGCGGCAATCAATTGACCGGGTCCGAATCACACTGCCCCGCCTGCGGACAACCCACGGATTCCCCGCCGCCCCTCTTAGAGCCTTCCCCACCCCGGACGCCGGAATCATTGCCCCTGGGGGACTACCTTAAGACCGGCTGGGGTTTGTTCAAACAATACCCCGGCGGATTTGTGGGCTTCTGTCTCCTTTATTTCGTCATCCAAGTGGCATTGAACGCCATTCCCTACGTGGGCGTGGTGGCGGCGGCGGTCATCAGCACCCCGCTGCTCATGGGCAACTTTATCGTCAGCGCCAAACTGCTTCACGGGCAAACCCCTGAATTTAGCGACTTTTTCACCGGGTTTCACTACTTGTTGCCGCTGCTGCTGCTTTCCGTGGTAGCCGGCGTATTTATCAGCATCGGGACGCTGCTGTTGATTATCCCCGGGGTTTATCTGGCCGTGGCCTATCTCTTTGCCTCCTACCTGGTGGTTGATCGCCGTCTGGATTTCTGGCCGGCCATGGAGTTGAGCCGCCGCACCGTCAACCCCCGGTGGTTCGGTTATTTTGCCTTCGTGCTTCTTTTGGCCCTGCTTAATCTGGCTGGGGCCGTCGCCCTGGGCGTGGGCCTGTTGGTGACCATCCCCCTGTCGTTTTGTGCCGTGACCGCGGCCTATGCCGAAATCTTCGGCTTGCAAACGAAGGAGTATTAATCTGATTTTTGACCTATAATGAAGTCTTATGCCGGTATCCCCCGCCCCGAATACGACTCATCCAGACCTTGCCGATCTCTGGGAGGTGGCCGTAGCCCTGCCCCTGGCCCACACCCTGACCTATCGCGCCCCGCCGGGCCTTACGCCCGCGGCCCAGGTGGGCAGCCTGGTCCGGGTGCCGGTGGGCCGCCGTCAGGTGACGGGATATCTCCTGGGCCCCACCGGCGAGACCCCTCCCGGAAGGCTCCGCAACATCCGGGAGGTCCTCGACCCCATACCCCGGTTCGGCCCGGAGCTGGTGGACCTGTTCCGCTGGGTGGCGGATTACTATCAATATCCCCTGGGGGAAGCCTTGAGCTTCCTCATCCCCGGGGGGGCGCCGACCGCCAAGCCGCGCCGGGAACTCTGGGCCTACCCGGTAGAACCACCGGATGCCGATGCCGCGCCTCAGCGTCTGGGCCCCAAATCCCAAGCGATCCTTACGCACCTGCAGGAAGCCGGCCCCACCCCGGTAAAAGATCTTAAGCCCCGCTTCCCCGCCTGCCACGACAGCCTGCGGCGCCTGGCCGCCCGGGGCTTGATCGGGCTCGAGGACCGCACCCGTCTCCGGACCCACGAGGCTGATGCGTCTTTTGCCCTTACCGAGAATACCGCCAACCTCACCCTGGTGCCCGGCCAGGAACAGGCGTTGGCGAGCATTGTCGCCGGCATTGACCGGGGCGAGTTCACCCCTTTTCTCCTCCACGGCGTCACGGCCAGCGGCAAAACCGAGGTTTATGTGAGCGCCGCCGCCCATGCCCTGGCCCAGGGACGCCAGGTCCTGGTCCTGGTGCCGGAGATCGCCCTGACCCACCCCGTGGGCCAGGCCTTCAGGCGGCGCTTCGGCTCCCGGGTGGCCCTGCTCCACAGCGGCCTGTCCGAGGCCTTTCGGGTGGATCAATGGCGCCGCATCATGGTGGGTGAAGTGGATATCGTGGTGGGGGCCCGCTCTGCGGTCTTCGCCCCCTTGCCCCGCCTGGGGCTGGTGGTGGTGGATGAAGAACACGACCCCTCCTACAAGCAGGAGGGCGGGCTCCTCTATCAGGCCCGGGATGTGGCCCTCTACCGGGGCAAGCTGGCGGGCGCCGCAGTGGTCCTGGTCTCCGCCACCCCCCAGGTGACCTCCTGCCATTATGCCCGGGAAGGCAAATATCGCTATCTGAAACTCGACTGCCGGGTCACGCCCCAGGACCTGCCGGAAATCCAGTTGGTGGACTTACGGACCCAGCGGGGGGACAAAAGTCTCAAGGTGATCTCCCGGCCCCTGCACACTGCCCTGGAAGAGGTGCTGCGCCGGGGGGAACAGGCTCTGCTGTTCCTCAATCGCCGGGGGTACTCCCGGGCCGTGTTCTGCCTCTTTTGCGGCCAGGTGTTCCAGTGCCGCCAATGCAGCGTAGCCCTGACCCACCACCAGGACCAGAATCGCCTGGTCTGCCATTACTGCGGCTATACCGAAGCGGTGCCGGAGCAGTGCCCCCAATGCCAGTCCAGCGCCATCAAACGCTACGGGGTGGGCACTGAAAAGGTGGCTTCGGAGGTGAGCCGGCTTTTCCCCACTGCCCGGGTGGCCCGCCTGGACCGGGATACGGCTCCCGACAGCGGCCGGGCCCTCAAGGTCCTCACGGCCTTTGCCGCCGGGGACCTGGACTTCCTGGTGGGCACCCAAATGATCACCAAGGGCCACCATTTCCCCCAGGTCACGCTGGTAGGGGTCATCGCCGCGGACACAAGCCTCTTCTTCCCGGAGTATCACGCCGGGGAACGCACCTTCCAGCTCCTGTCCCAGGTGGCCGGGCGGGCCGGCCGGGGCGAGGCCAAGGGCAGGGTGCTGATTCAGACCTACCAGCCGGACCACTATGTCTTTAAGACGGTGCAATCCCAGGATTACGACAGCTTTTTTGCCCAAGAGTTGGAGACCAGGCGGCAACTGGGGTATCCCCCCTTTACCCGCCTGGCCCTGGTGCGCCTGAGCGGCCCCCTTGAGGCGCCCGTGGCCCGGGAGGCCCGGCGCCTGGCGACGATCCTGGAAAACCTGCGGACCGGGGATGCCGACCTGCGCTCCCGGGTGCGGATTCTGGGGCCGGCCCCGGCGGGTCTCACCCGCCTCCAGGGCCGGTTTCGCTGGCAAATCCTGATTAAGAGCTACGGCCGGGTGCCTCTGCTGCACCTGGTCCAGCACCTGCGCCGGGCCTGGACCCCCCCCCCCCGCTCCCACCTCAGCCTCACCCTGGATATCGACCCGTCCAGCCTGTTTTAGCCCCAAAGCCTACTCCAGATAAGACGGTTGACTTACCGGTACGGCGCGGGGGCCCGGGGAAAATGCTGTGCCCGGTTCTCTCTGTCAGGAAAAGTTCTTTGAATCGGTGGCACAGGCTTTCCAGCCTGTGTCAAGGAAGCAGATTATACCAAGTTGAGACCTCTGCGAAAGTCCCTATCGCCATCCTTCCTCATCAAAATGTAGCGTAGGCGCCCTCGCCTGCGCCTAAATACAGTGTGGACAGCCGAGGGCGGCTATCCTACATGAGACTTTCGCAGAGGTCTCAAGTTGCCGTCAAACAAGTAATAATCCGAATTGTAGGGGCGGTTCGCGAACCGCCCCTACGGGGGTTGCGATCATAAAGCCAGAATTACCTTTATGACGGCAACTTGGTATTAGTCGTGCACAGCCTGGAAAGGCTGTGCCGCCAGCCGATACTATTTTTTCATGATTTACCGGTAAGCCAACGGCTCAGACAGGACTACAAGGAAGATCGCTGACCCAGGCCCTGCACCCGGGCGGCAACCCGTTTCCCGGGGATAAGCAGTTGACCTTTTGGCGATCAAGAGGTATAAAATAAAAGATTAGCATCAAGGCATCAACGCAGCCACCAATCAGGCGCTCGTAGCTCAGTCTGGATAGAGCATCGGACTACGAATCCGAGTGTCGGGGGTTCAAATCCCTCCGGGCGCGCCAGCAAATTCAAGGGGTTAGCGAAATTAGCTAACCCTTTTTTTGTGGTGTGCGGCCTGCCGACCCTCTCTGCATTTCCTGGTAGTGTTTCCTGCTATGGTGCCTTGAAACTGCAGACTGCATGGCGCTCATGCCGCGGACCGAGATAATCGCCGGGGCCTGGCCGCCCATCCTCCTCTCATAAGAATCGCCGCGCATCGACAAAATCTATATTGAACCATGGGGGATTGTGTGGTACTGGTGCTATGAGGGAATTATTTGTGTGATCATTGAGTTATCGTAATCAAGAAATCCTGTTGCGGTCAGAGGAGTAGCTCGGGGTCATAAATTTGCCGGCAGAGGTTCTGGGAGAGTTTTACCAAGGCGTAGCTTGGTTTCATATTAATCGTGTTCATGAACCGTAGCGCAGGAGGGGCACATTATGGCTGAGGCGAACAGAACCACGGTGGGTGGCTACCTGGCAACCCGCCTATCCCAGATAGGTTTACGACACTACATGGCGATCCCAGGTGATTACAATCTGGCCTTGTTCGACCGGCTGCTGGAGAACAAGGATCTTACCATGATCAGTTGCTGCAATGAATTAAACGCCGGCTATGCGGCCGACGGCTACGCCCGGGCCCACGGCGTGGCCGCCATGCTGGTGACTTACAGCGTCGGGGGCTTGAGCGCCATCAACGCGGTGGCCGGCCACTATGCCGAAGACCTGCCGGTCATTGTCATTTCCGGCGGGGTCAATACCCATTCAGAACCGGAAAACCAAATTCTGCATCATTCCCTGGGGGAAGTCCGTTACGATTACGTGCGCCAGATGTTCAAACCGGTGACGGTAGAAACCGTAAACATCCGCCTGGCCGAGGAAGCCCCGGGCCAGATCGACCAGGCTCTGGCCGCCTGCCTGAACCGGCGCAAGCCCGTTTACCTGGAGATTGCCTGCAATATTGCCAACCAGGAAGTACCGGCTCCGAAGCCATACCAGTTCCTCACC
>JAUSOZ010000061.1 GCA_030655955.1 Deltaproteobacteria bacterium | reverse complement strand
GTCGCCGCCAAGTTTAGTGCAGACTCTTTAAGAACATAGGTTGTTTATGAAAAAGATCAAGACGGCGAAGCAGGTTTTTTAGGGAGAAGGTGAATGAACCTGGAGGACCAGGCACAGTACTTGGCATTTTTACCCAGGTTGCTATCAGGAAAGGGCTAACCCTGGCGCGGCCACGGTGGAAAAAAATCCTTTAAGAGAAGACATTTTGTGATATGTAACAAGAGGGGGCATCATTCCCCCGTCAGTGTCAGGGGTCTTTACCGGTTCCAAACCATGGCGGAGATGAGAGGAAGATGAAAGCCTGCCGTATTTTTGCTGGACTGAGAGCTTTGACGTTGCTGGCCGTTGTGGCCGGCTGCCTCCTGGCCTTGTCGGCCTGCAATCCCCAAACGATGAAGCTGCCACCCCCGGAGGTTTCACCCAGCCTGGTCGTCACCCATGGCGGCATGGCCTATTATGTCAAAGGAGTGCGGATCCCGGGCACCAGGCAGGAACTGCGTCTCAGACAAAGCGGCACGTTGACGTGGGTACCCCTGGAACAGGTGTCGGCAGTGCGATTCTCCGGACCGGTCCAGGACACCTATCGCCAGGCGGTTATTACGTTGACCGGCGGCGAAAGGCTCCAGGCGGAAGTGTACGTGAATTTTCTCATAGAAGGCACCACTGACCTGGGATACTGGAACATGCCCATGAGCAAGGTGGAGAGCCTGAACCTGGCCTTTGATTGAGGTCTCCAGCGTGACCGCTGGGGCGCTCCTGGGGTAACGGTGGACTCCCTTTTGGCCGGTCTGGTCGGTCTGGCGCTGGGGAGCTTTTTAAATGTGGTCATCACCCGCCTGCCCCAGGGGGAATCGGTGTGGGGCGGCCGCTCCCGGTGTCCCCAGTGCAGGAGCCCCCTGTCGTGGTACGATAATATCCCCCTGTGCAGTTACGTCTGGCTGCGGGGGCGCTGCCGGTCTTGCGGCGCCGCCATCCCCTGGCGTTATCCCCTGGTGGAACTGGCCGGGGGGCTGATGGCCCTGGCCCTCTGGCACACCTTCCCCGACAAGCTCCTCCTTCTGGCTTACGCCCCGTTTGGGCTGGCCCTGATAGCCTTGACTGCCATTGACCTGGAACACCGCCTGCTGCCGGATGCCATCACCATTCCCGGCACCATCCTGGGGCTGCTGCTGTCCCTGGTGTTACCTCAGCTCTCTTTTCTGGAAGCCGCGGCCGGGGCCCTGTTGGGTGCGGGGTTATTCTATGGGGTTGGCCGCCTCTATGAGAAATGGGCCGGACGGCGCGGCCTGGGTGGGGGCGACGTGAAAATGCTGGCCATGATCGGGGCCTTCCTGGGCGTATGGGCGCTGCCGCTGGTCATCCTGATCAGCGCCGGCCTGGGCACCCTGGCCGGACTGATCCGGGTTCTGGGTCAAGGCCCCGGGGATCGGGGCCAGTGGCGCACCATTTCCCTGCCGTATGGCCCCTTTCTGGCCGCGGGGGCCGGGTGCTATCTCTTCTGGGGCGAAAGACTCCTCAACTTTTTGAGCGGCGGGGGATAGAGGTTTCTGGGCCAGGTTGGCGGCTGCGGCGTGAAAATTTCTGCCCCGAGCCTGCGGGGGACAAAAAAATCCCTCCTGCCGCCCCGAGGCGCAGGAGGGACCCGAATCCCCCAAGGCTCAAGCCTGCCGGCCCCGGGGCCGGTTAAGGCTGAAAGACTCCCGGTTCTTCATAGACGGGTTCGCGACGTCCCAGGGGACGGGCGAAGGTCCACCCGAGGGGCCGGCCCACCAACCCCCAGGCCGCCTCGGATGTGGTCTCGGAATAGAGGGTAAAGGGGGTTTCCACCACCAGGAGAGCCGTACCGACAATGGTGGTAGCCAATCCCAGGGGCCGGCCAAGGATGCCATCGAAGGCCATCACCGCGGAACTGGGAGGATCGGGATTGGGTTTGAAGCCGAATCCCTTCTCTGACCCCCGCATGCTGTAGCCGATCTGCCCGGCTGTGCCCACACCTCCCCAGACGCATACCAGGCTCATAACCAGAATTACCAGCAGAACCTTGTTCTTCATGGCGGCGGCTCCCTTTCAGGCGGCGGCGATCCGCATCTCCTGGAAACTATCGATCCTTTAATCATCCCAATACTTTACCATTTTATATCATATCCTTGCCGAACCTTCAACTTAATAAGACTTCGATCCCGCCTCCCGTGGACCCGCCTAAGGTGCGGGCGTGGTCCCCGGCACCTGCCGCTTGGGCAAGGTCTCATCGAGACCGACTTTCTGTTTCATTTCATGGGTTATATGCGCCCCTTCTTCCAAGTTAGAAATGATGTGAGGGGTTATCAAGACTATGAGTTCGGTGCGCTGTTTGCTCACCCCTTCGGACCCGAACAGGGGCCCCAGCAGGGGCATTTTACGCAAGCCGGGAATGCCCGCCGAGGTGTGGGTGACGTCTTCCCGGATGAGCCCTCCCAGAACCACGGTTTGATTATCGGCGGTAATGAGGGACGTATGGGCCTGCCGCACCGTGAAGGTGGGGGTGCCGCCCACTCCGGTGGTTGTGGTTTTGGCGTCACTCACCTCCTGGGCGATCTCCAGGGTCACCAGGCCCCTGGCATTGATCTGGGGCCTCACCGTCAAAATGATGCCGGTACTGCGGTATTGCACGGTGGAGGTCTGGAACGAGGTGGTCTGGCTGATGAGGGGCGACGACGTCGAGGTAAGAATGGGCACTTCCTCGCCGATCATGATGCGGGCTTCCTGGTTGTTGGCCGCCATGATGTGGGGCGAGGCCAGGATGTTCACCTTGCCCTCGGCGGCCATAAGATTGATGAGCGTCTTCAGTTTATTGGCGGTGTCCAGGGCCACAAAGGTCAGACCCCCGGCGGCGGTAAAGGCCGCCCCGGCCCCGGACAGTATGTCTACCCCGGGGATGGTGGCGGGGGCGGTGGAGACAGTACCAGAAGAACCGGAAGGACCGGTAATAGTCGTATTCGTTCCTTGTTGACCCCCGGCCACCAAGGGCCCGGTGGGCACCGCGGAGCCCGTCTGGGTGCCGGTGGAGGTTTGGGCCGCGGAGGGGACGCCGCCGATCAAGAACTCGATGCCGTACTTGAGATCATCGGTGAGGCGGACTTCGGCGATCAGCACCTCGTTTAACACCTGGCGAGGCATGATGTCCAGCTGCGTCAGAACCCGGGAAATAATATTCCATTCGTGGGGCGGCGCTACCACCACCAGGAGATTATTCTCTTCATCGGGAATGATCCGCACCCCTTCTTTGGGGCTGGTCCCCTGGCCGCCTCCGCCCAGACCCGTAGCCCGCTCTTTTAAGGCCGCTCCGGCGCCGGCGGTACTACCTCCCGCAGTTCCCGCGGCTCCCAGGGTACTCCCGGTCATCCCTGACGCCCCCCCGCCAGCGCCGCCCATCCCGCCCATTCCGCTCCGTGATTGGCCCGACGACCCGCCCTGGCCGCCGAAGGAGGAGCTGGAGAGGGAGCCGGAGCCGGTGTCGAGTTTGGATTCCTTGATCTTCGAGGCCGTCGGGGCTCCGCCATAGACCTGGGATAAAATATCGGCCAGATTCTTGGCTTTATAATTCAACACATTGTACACATGGACATTGGCCAACAGATCGGTTTTCGAATCCAGTTGCCTCACCCAGTAGAGGGCGCGCTCGGCTAAAGGCTGCGAATTGGCCAGGATCAAAATAGAGTTGAGGCGACTTACGGGCAGGAAGCTGACCCCGAAGCTCTCCTTGCCTTTTTGGGCCAGATTGCCGTAAGCCGAAAAAATGCTCTCCAACTCATGGATGATATCGGTGGGGTCGGTATTGTGCACCTTGACAATGCGCACCAGGGTATTGGCCAGGGCCCGGGTGTCCATCAGGTAAACCAACTGCAACAATTTATCCAGGTTGTCGGGATTGTCTATCAGGACAATGGAATTATGCGCCGCAACGCCGATATTGCCGGCATGGGACATTAGGGGCTTCAGGACCGCCACCACTTCCTTGGCCGGGGTCTGCTCCAAAAAGACCACCTGGGCCCGCATGCCCGGAGGGACCGCACCCCGGCTGTACACCGGCAGGCCCCGGGTGGCTGCTTTATCGGCGGGCACGATGCTATATATGTCGTTAGCCTTGATTATGGTGGCGTCGTTGATGGTGAGGATCGTCTCCATGACCGAAAGCAGTTCACTCTTGCTCAACTTCCCGGTGGCGCGCACATTGACCGTGCCTTTGACCTTGGGGTCGATATTATAATTGAGCCCCATGGTGTCGGCCAGGACCCGGACGGCTTCCACCAGGTCGGCATTCTTGAGATTAAGGTCGATGGGATAGACCTTCTCGCCTTTGGGAGGGGTGCGGCGGGTCACCGGCATTTTTTTAATGCGGGAAGTCAGGTGTTCCAGGTTCCGTTCCTCCACCCGTTCCTCCGCCACGGCCTGCTTCGCGGCCTTGGCATACGCCGGCGGCGGCTTCGGCGTCGGTGCGATGACCCGGACCGGCGTCCGGATCGGTGCGGGTGGTTGGGGCGGGGCCACCGCCGGGGTGGAGGCGCACCCCGTGACGCCGAGAAGGATCGACAACGGCACGAGACTTGAGAGCCATCCTCCTTTGCGGCGTTTCCCCACGAAATTTAGGCAATTTTGCATTATGTATCCTCTGGAATTCCTATTCCGGAAATTTTAAGGTTTTTCGGCCATCTTTATTAAGAAAAGTCACTGAATCATTGGCTATTTCATGCACTGTAAACCCATTCCATTCCTCTCCCAGATAGATGGCCTCGATTTCCGCCGTGCCTTTGGCGCTCCCCGGAAGTTTGCCCCCGATGATGGCCGCCTTGGTCTCCCCGATGAGCATGGTTCCTAAGAGCTGGCGGCCTTCCAGGGTGTCCTGAACTTTGGCAACAGCCGCGGTGGGATTGCTCCGGTCCTGGCTGAACAGGTTTTTGGCCACGACGGGACTGAAAGCCGACAGGGGTTGCTGGTCCCTGAGAATGGGCGCCTTGGGCATCTCAGGTCCCTTGGCGGCTGGGCCCTGGAACGGCATGTCCCCCCCACCCCACCATATATGGAAGATCGCCACCAGCACGAAGGCAACGCCTGCCAGAAGCAAGAGATTTACCGGCTTGAGCTCACGCCGCCAACTCAACTGGGCACCCCTTTTTTGATGACTCCCGAGATCACCATGCTGATCTGCAAAGGGATGTCTTTATTCCCCCCCTTGGCCATGCGCGGTGCATTGATATCCAGATCGGGAATAAACAGGAGCTTTTTATGGTGCTCCAGATGATACAGCAGGGTAACGAGCTGGTTTATGGTGGCGGTCAATTCTGCCTGGACCGGCACCTCCAGATAAAGTCCCGCTTCCCGGGGCGGGAGGACCTTGGCGCTGGTCATTTGGACCCCCTGCTCCTTGGCCAGATTTTTCAGAATCTCCTGGAGTTCAGCCGAAGCCACCGCCGGGTTGGACCCGGAAAGAAACTGGCCTTCCGTCCGGGCCAGGGCGGCTTTCATGGTCTTGTTGGCCGCAATCACCTGATTCTTGCTTTTCAGGAGGCTGTGATATTTGCTTAAAAGCTTGTTTTGTTTAACCAGATCCTGGTTCCATGAATCCTCCAGGCTCAGGAGGGGATTCACCACCACCAGGTAAAAAAGGATCAGCAGTAAGCCTCCGCCCACAAGCCAGACCAGACGACGATGCGGCGGTGAGAGCCGTTCAAGGGCGCGGTTCCAGGCCTTAAAATTCTGCTTTAATTTTGAAATGCTCGAGTTTGTTGGCATCGGTTACAATGGGTGACGCAAATTCAGTTTTTTTGAGCAACCCTGACTTATCCAGCAGGGGAATAAGGTCCGAGGCGGCAC
>JAUSOZ010000056.1 GCA_030655955.1 Deltaproteobacteria bacterium | reverse complement strand
CAGTACCTTCATCGCCCGCCTCGCCGCGGATTCCGGAATCAGCTTCATCTGGCCACCTCTCGGCGCCATTATCCGAAATCCGCTAAAGCGGACAAATCATGTGCTATGAATTGCGGTCATATCATTTGCTATCGACACTTGTGGTCTCGGCCGCCAGAGGTATGCGTCGTTTTCCGGCGCCCCGGGCTTGAAAATGCCAGGCGTTTTCAGGCATCGGGGGGCCGCCCGGGCGAGGCGCCTGAGGGGTTGGCGGAAATTATCGCTTCGAGACGATTTTTTGGCCGGAAAAAGTGGCCGGGGTCAATCCTGGGGATGCAAAACCTGGAACAATCTGAGAAAATGTCCAGCAAGGACCGTTGCTACGCGCCCGCCTTCGCCAAGCCGTCGCATCGGTGGCACAGGCTTCCAGCCTGTGCCGGGACACCCGAGGGCGGTTGTCCTACACAAGCTTCCAGGAACTTTTCGTAACAGTCGCGCCTGAGCCGTTGGCTCGTCCATAAATTATGAAGAGTTCCTGATGGCATACCCATAACTTTGAACCTTGAACTTTGAACTTTTCGTAAACCTTTGACGCCACCATGCCGGGATCAAACCATGACCGCAGGGCTTAAACTTCTGACCGTCTTAACCCTCCTGCTCATCAGCGCCTGTGTCTCGACCGGCACCAAGGCCATTACCGATGCCGGTTCCGTCTCCCAGATCGAGGTGGGCAAGTCCACTCAGGCCGACGTCGTGGCCCTCCTGGGTTACCCCATCGCGGCCTCCTACGGCGGCCAGGGGGAGGAAACCTGGCATTATACCAGGGTCACCATGTACCCCACGGCCTTCGCCTTTGTGCCCGTGGTCAAAGCCGTCACCCCCTCTTTGGGCGAAACCACCCGGGAGCTTGCCGTGACCTTCAGCCAGAAGGGTACCGTGAAGAGTCTGGGGGTAAACCAGCCTCCCAAGAGCCCCGCTCCCTCCGGTTGACCTGTCCGGCCGCGGTTCGGGCTTGCCTCTGCTGATACCGACGATTATTCCCTCACGGAAACAACGAAAGCTGAACAATGACTGGTGTTGGTGGGGCGGCCGTCCCTGGCCGCCTCTGGCTGGCGGGCACGGAGGCCCGCCCCACCGGGTTCTTTCCTAATAACGGTGGCATCAAAAAGCATTTATTGGGATTGGCCTGAGACTCGCAGGCACCCAAAAAAAAGGCGACCACTGCGGTCGCCCCGTCTGCAACTGTTATTTTTCCTGGTTGATTATTTTTTGGCTTGCCCGGCTTCGGGGGCCGCCCCCTCATTTTCCCAGCCTCCGCCCAGCGCCTTGTAGAGGGCAATCAGGTTGGTATCCAAAGCGGTGGTGCTCCGCGCCAGGGCATCTTCACTGGTAAACAGCGATCGCTGTGCGATGAGGACGTTCAAGAAATCCGACTTGCCGGCCATGTAAAGCTGCGTGGCGAGATCCACGGCTTTGCGGTTTTCGACCACGGCCTCGGACAGGGATTTGCGGGTTTCCTGTTGCTTGGCATAGGCCACCAGCGCGGTTTCCACGTCTTTTAAGGCGGTGAGCACGGTCTTTTCATACGTCAGCAGCGCTTGTTCCTGGAGGGCATCCTGAATTTTGATGTTCCAGTAGATGCGGCCGCCGGCGAAAATCGGCCAGGTGACGCTGGGGCCAAATGACCAGAACTTATTGTTTGCCAGACTCCCTATCTTGGTAACGTCACTGGTGGTAACGCCGAAGCTCCCGGTGATGAAAAACCTGGGGAAAAGGTCGGCGGTAGCCACCCCGATGCGGGCCGTGGCGGCATGGATCTGGGCCTCGGCCCGGCGGATGTCCGGGCGGCGCCGCAGCAGTTCTGAAGGCAGGCCCACAGGAATTTCCGGCGGGATAGGAGGAATCGGCGCCGCCTTGGCCAGGTCTTTTTCCAGAGCCGCCGGTTCCCGCCCCAGGAGCACCCCCAGGCTATAGATAGCCGCCCGGGCCGAGGACTCGAAAAGCGGTATCGTGGATTCGGTGGTGGCTACCTGGGCCTTGGCGTTGGCCACATCCAGGCCCCCCACAAAGCCGGCGTCATGCCGCTTCTGGATGATGTCGGCATTGTGCTTCTGCGCCTTGAGGTTTTCACGGGCAATCTGGATCTGCTTTTGAAATCCCCGCAGGTTGATATAGTTGGTCCCCACATCGCCCATCATGATCACCAGGACGTCGCGGCGGTCCTCCACCGCGGCCCGGAGATCGGCCCCGGCAGCCTCGAGGTTCCGTCGCGTGCCCCCGAAAACATCCAATTCCCAGGAGGCATCCAGACCGGCCTGAAATAATTCCCGGAATGGTGGGGCGCCGCCCGTAGAGCTGCCTGGCCCGGATACGGCCAATCCGCCTCCCGCGGTGCTAACAGCTGCGGAGGGAGTGTGGCTCCGGTCATAGAGAACGGTGGCATCCGCCTGGGGCCAGAGGGGCGCGCCCGCCACCCATCGGGCCGCCCGGGCCTGGCGGATGCGCGCTTCGGCCAGGCGCACATCCAGATTGGCGCGCACGGCCGCCTCGACCAGGGAAGACAGGGTCGGATCATTAAAGGCAGTCCACCATTCCACCAGCTCCACCGGATTGATGGTGGTCTTGCTGGGATTAGCCGGGGCGACAACATTCTGGCCGTCCCAGTTGGAGGGAGCCTTGGTTTCCGGCCGGCGGTAATCCGGGCCCACGGCGCAGCCGGACACGATAATCAGGCAAAAAGCCATAAAGCTTAGCAGAAGCTTAATGAGTTTTGGTCTGGCGTCAGCCTTTATAGACATGCGATCATTCACTTTCTTTGGTGGCACAGCCTTTCCAGGCTGTGCCGTATTGAGCTCATCGCTCTTCCGTAGGTTCACCTGGTTCCCATAAAAACGGGTATTCTTCAGGAGACTGGCATAATCCCTTTTTGACAGGATTATTGCGAATATAATTCCATTTCTCCAGATACTCCTCATGATCCCTGACAATACGATCAAAATTTTCTTCCTGCCATAAGGCGCCTTTGGCGCCCCTGTTTTTATTGATTTCCCGAGCACTATACCCTTTAATACCTTGCAAAATCTTACTTAGAGAAAATTCAACGTTGGATTCTGAGACTACCGGTTTCAACATTAGATGAATATGATCTGGAATTACCACCGCAGATGTCACCCAATATCTTATTTTATGAAAATGTTTTATAGCATCTAGTACAATTTTTCTTTCACCATCACTAATGATCCCTGATTTTAAACGGAAAGTAATAAAATAAGTGCTGCCGGGCAATTGCCAATGAGGCAGATTTCGGCGATTAATGCACAACTCATCTTTTCGAGCACAGGCTGGAAAGCCTGTGCTACCGGGTTTTTCAGTTTTTTCTGTCTCCTTCATACTGCTTTCTTGGCTGATAACCCTATCACTCTTGGTAGCACAGCCTTTCCAGGCTGTGCTATTTTCGGTCTGATCTTCTAAAGCTTCCCCTGGTTCCCAAAGATAAGGGTATTCCTCCGGAGTCTGAAACAATAAATTATTCATACCGCAGGGCGATGATCGGGTCCAGACGCGAGGCCTTCCAGGCCGGATAAAAGCCGAATACGATGCCCACCGTCACGGAGACCGCAAAGGCAGCGACAATGGCGCCTATGGACAATTCCGTCGGCCATTTTAGCAGTATCCTGACTAATATAGAAATTCCCCGCCCCACCAGGATACCCACCAGCCCGCCGCAGAAACAAAGGATCACCGATTCCGCCAGAAATTGCTGCAGGATATCCCGGGACCAGGCCCCGACGGCCATGCGCAGGCCGATTTCCCGGGTCCGCTCCGTCACCGACACCAGCATGATATTCATGATCCCCACCCCTCCCACCAACAGGGAGATCAGGGCCACGGCGAGCAAAAGCTTGGTCATCATGGTGCCGGTGGAAGACAGGGCCTTGGTCATTTCGGTCATATCCCGGATGTTGAAGTCATCCGCCTCCCCCGGGCCAATCCGGTGCCGCTCCCGGAGTAACTGGGTGATCTGCGTGACGGCGGCTGGGATTGCCTGGGTGGATTTACCCGCAGTCAGAATCTGATCCACGTTGATAAAGCGCACCGGTTGGGGGGTGTCCGCGGCCTGCGTCGCCGAGGGTAAAGGATAAAGTTGGTTTTGAGCGTTAGGGTAGATCTGGTTGAGTGAGTTGACCGTCGTGGAAGTTGAACCGGAAGTCGCGGTGGCGGCGCTCTGGTTACCGGTCTCCGCCGAAGAACCGGTCACCCGAAATTTAATCGTCGTCCAGGGGGCGAGCAGGACATCGTCCTGATCCATGCCCATCATGTTGGCGCCTTTGGCGTTGAGGACCCCGACCACCCGAAAGGAGACATTCTTGACGCGCACTTCTTTGCCGATGGGGTTTTCGCCCTGGAACAACTCCCGCACCAGCCTCTGGCCCAGCACGCAGACCTTGCTGGCATTGCGGACATCCCGCTCCGTAAACATGTCGCCCTCGGCCAGGCCCCATTCCCGGACCTCGAGCCAGTCGGGAGTAGTGCCATAAATAAAGGAAGGCACCCAGTTGCGGTTGCCATAAATGACCTGGGTCCGGGCTCGGACGATGGGGACTGAGCCTCTGACCGCCGGGCACTCGGCCAGGATAGCATCGGCGTCCTGGGGGGTGAGGGTCTTGTTGCTGCCGCCCCCGAAGCTGACGCCGCCGCTGGAGGCCGTACCCGGCAGGATTATCAGGTTATTGGCCCCCATACTGGCAATGGTTGCCTGGATGGCGCTGGAAGAGCCGTTGCCGATCTCCATCATGGCGATGACCGCGGCGACGCCGATGACGATGCCGAGCGTGGTCAGGGCGGCCCGCATGACGTTGCGTCTCAGGCCGTGCAGGGCGGTCCGCACCATCCACTGGACCCGCAACGCCGCCAATCCTGAACGCAGCTTGGTGACGACTTCCGAGCCCGCCGATAGCGATGCGCCAACCTGCCCCCCCGGAGCCGCTAAAGCTTGGGGTTCTTCGGCTTCCACCATCCCATCGGTGATCCTGATGATCCGTTTGGCGCAGCGGGCGACATTGGCGTCGTGAGTGACCAGAATAATGGTCACCCCTTCCTCTTCGTTGAGTTTCCGGAAGAGGTCCAGGACTTCTTCACTGGTCTTGGAGTCGAGGTTGCCGGTGGGCTCATCCGCGAACAGGATGGAGGGATTATTGATGAGGGCCCGGGCAATGGCCACCCGCTGCTGCTGCCCGCCGGAGAGTTGCGACGGTTCGTGATCCAGGCGCTCCCCTAAACCTACCCGATGCAGCAAGTCTTCGGCCCGCTGGCGCGCCTCCTGGTCGGATAGGTGCGCCGCGGTATACGACAGCGGCATGGTCACATTTTCCAGGGCGCTGGTCCGGGGCAGCAGGTTAAAGGTCTGAAAGACGAAGCCGATTTTCTGGTTCCGGAGCTGGGCCCACTCATCGGCCGACAGCGCCACCACATCCTGCCCGTCCAGCCAGAATTCCCCGGAAGAGGGGCGATCCAGGCACCCCAGGATGTTCATGAGAGTGGTCTTGCCCGAACCCGAGGTGCCCATGAGGGCGACAAATTCGCCCTGAGACACCGTCAGTGAGATGCCCTTGAGCACCGGCACGTCGATTTCGCCCAGGTGATACGTCTTATATATGTCGCGCAGCTCGATAAATTCCATGCAGGTTCTCGTTAGCAATCTTTGCAGCCGGATGCCCCACCGCCGGTAAAACTACTTTTTCCCATTGGCCGCCTTTTTGAAGAGTTGCGGGGTAAAGGGGCTGCCGCCAGGCGCCGGTTCCCCGTTCGACTGGCTGCTCATTTCGCCCACCACCAAGGGGGTCCCGTCCTTGAGTTCGGGGCTCGAAACTTCCGTCAGACTGCCGTCGCTCAAGCCGAGGGTCACCTGGACCGGACGTACCAGGTCTCCCTCGGGGACCCACACGAGGCTGAGGGCTTTCTCATCCTTGCCGCCATTAACCGCGGGCTTGACCTCGGATGAGGCCTTGGACCCCTTGGCCTTCTTAGCCTTCTTGGGGGTCCCCCGAAACTCTGCTACTACCTGCCCCTCCGTGGGCATCCAACGCAGCGCCGCATTGGGGACGAGCAGAACATCTTTGCTTTCCCCGACGATAAACGTGACGTTGGCGGTCAGATAGGGGAACAGTTTGCCGCCGGAATTATCGGTATCAACTTCCACGGTGTAGGTCACCACATTTTGCGTCATGGTGGCGTTGAGCCGGATCTTTCCTACCTTGCCGGGAAAGACCTCGCCGGGGTGCGCGTCTACCGTGAAGGTGACCGGCTGGCCCGGCTTGATCCGGCCGATATCCGCTTCGTTGACCGAAACCCAAACCTGAAGACGATTCAAATCCTTGGCGAGCAGAAAGAGGCTGGGGGCATTGAGGCTGGACACCACCGTCTGGCCGATATTGACCCGCCGGTCGATAATGACCCCTTTGACCGGAGATTTAATGGTGCAATAGCTCAAGTTTTGCTGGGCCCGCTTCAAGACGGCTTCGGCCTGGGTCACGGTGCCTTTCGCCTGGGCAATGGCGGCTTTGCCGACCCCGAGATTGGCCTTGGCAACTTCATAGTTTGAACGAGCCGCATCGAAGTCGGTCTGCGACAGGGCGTCGGATGGTCCCAGCTTCTGGGCCCGGGCCCAATCATTCTCCATCTGCAAAAGCCTGGCCTGCATTTGCCCCAGATCGGCTTGGGCCTTCTGAACCGCGGCCTTGGCCTGCACCAGTTGGGCTTTGGCCGAAGCGGCATCCGCGGCGTAGAGCACGTCGTCAATCCGGGCCAACACCGTCCCGGCCTCAACCGCGGAGCCGTAGTCAACCTCTTGGCCGTGCGCATCTGTACCGAAACTCACAATCCGGCCGGCGACTTGGGCCCCGATATCGACGACTTCCTCCGGCTCCACCGTGCCCGTGGCGCTGATAATCGCCTGCAGGTCGCCCCGCTTCACCTGGACCGTCTTAAAACCGGTCGACTTGGCGCTTCCGCGCAGCAGGTAGGCCGTGAGAGCCAGGACGGCAACCACCGCCACGACGATGATGATCAGGGTGCGCCTATCGGGAAGTTTGATTTTCTGCATCAGATATCCTCTGACTACGCTGGTATAACCTCTTTACAACCTCGCCCGACCCATCACCAGAAGCCCCAGAACCGGGGACGTGGACGACAGACAGGCCAAATAATTTTAAGTATTATGAATCGAATCCCCGCGCCTGTCAATCTCATTAGCAAATTATTATTATCATATTAACCAATTTCACCGGGAAATCCGGCGCCAAAAATCAGGGGATAGCCAAGAAAAAGATGGCAATCCGTAAAATGCAGATTTTCCGCAACGGGCCAACGCACGTGACCGGCGGCCTCACGAGCCGCAGCGGCGAGAGGAATAATTATTTTGACAATTAATGCTATCTGTAGTAGTTATCAATATAATTATTATGAATAATGACCACTCACCCGCCAAAGATTCTTTGGGCTTCATTATCTACCGGACCGCCCTGGCCTTAAAGGCGGCCCTGCAAAGATTCTTTAAAGAGAACGGCTTTGAGATTACCGCCGAGCAATGGGCCATCATTCGTCATCTTTGGGATGAAGACGGCCTGTCCCAGAGGGAAATCGCCGAAAAGACCTCGAAAGACAAGCCCAACATCACCCGGATGGTGGATGCCTTGGAGCAGAAACGCCTCGTTTTTCGCCAACCCGATCCCCGGGACCGCCGCAAATATTGCATCTACCTCACCAAGGAAGGCAAGCAACTTCAGGAGCGCCTCTGGCCCCTGGCCCAAAACCTGCGGGAGAGAGTCACGCAAAACCTGACCCAGCCTGAGATCGACCTTTTGAAGGATACCTTGAACAAGATCTACCAAAATATTTGCCGCCTCTGACCTTTCCGGCCCATAGGGGCGCCGCGCTTCAGCCGGCCCCACCGCAGGGGCTCCGGGGTGCGGTCATCCTGGGAAAATTTCTTCAACTCCGCCCGTCTTGCGCTGTGGCATTGGCCTCGTCACCGGCAGGGCCTAACCGCACTCACCCCGGGTTCCCGAGAAAGCTGCTTCAAGTCTTTACCTTGCAGCAACCGTCAGACATTTCGACTTGCCGCCGGGCGGCAAAGCCCTTGTCTGCCTTCTGGCCGGGGGCTTGGAGACGTCTCCTGAGCTGAACTTAACTTCATACCAGAATCGGGGTCTAAGGAATTGGCGACCAAACTGGGGGCGCTTATTCTAAATGCCTGGAATTCAGAAAAATCATTGCCTTTTTTGAAAATCCTTTGCTATTATTTAGGCTTAAAGAAAGAAGTTCCAAAGCACCGTCTTTAGTCAGCCGACCCTCGGGTCGGCGCATCATCTCGACTAATTTGCCTAATTTCTCTATAATAGGAGATGAAGCTTTGACTAGGTGAACTTGGACCAGGGTCTCCGGCGGTTTCGGGGACTTGGCGTTTCACTTAGCACGGTGGCTTGATGGGGGAGTCAACGATGCACCTTCCTGGTGCGAACCAGTTCTTTGCGTTCGTTTGGGGGTCTCGGAACGTCAGCCACACGGTGGTGGATGCGGCGCGTTTAACATCCAGCCGCGCCATATTTGACCTGAACGCCAGGCAGTTTGCCCAGATGGCGACAGCCCTGCGAGCGGTGGGCGCCACCGCGGTAAAGATAGCCGCCGCCGATCTGATGGAGCCGGAGCTGGAGGTCTTCCTGGAGGAATCCGGGGTCAAGACCCTGTGGGTGGAATACCACCCCGACCTTTTCCCCGGCACCTCCGAGGTTTTTCTCCACCGGCTGGACCAGCTCTCGGCCCGATGCACCTGCTTGCCGATCATAAGCGATATAGACCTCCTCCACCGCCTCATTCAGGCTCAGGGCCCCATCAGGACTGTCGCCCTCAAGGGCAACGAGGCTGCCGGGTTTGTGAGTGGGGACACCATCGGCGTCCTCTACTCCAGTACGAAAGAGATGTTTCGGCAGATTGGCCGTGAGGTGGATGTGGTCATCTGGGGTGGAGTGGCGACCCCGGAGGCGGCCGCGGCCTTTTTGGCCACCGGTGCCAAGGGTGTGGTCTTTGAAAGTCTCCACTGGCAGACTGACCTGGTTGATATAGACGACCGGCTGCGGCAACAGATCGCCAAGTTGCGTCCCGAGCACACCAGCATGGTCGGAGGCACCCTCGGGGTGTTCTGCCGACTTTTCGATAAAGGCAATTTCCCGGCCGTAAAAAAATTAGAACGTTACGCCCGCTCTTTGAGCGACAGCCCCATTACGGCTGCCAAGCGCCGCGACTTTGCCCAACATGTGGCGGGAGCCTCGGTGCCGGCTCTGGAAAGCGATCTGGACCGCCGGCGCCTGATCCCCCTGGGTCCGGAAGCCGCCTTTGCCCAGGGGTTCGCCGAGCGCTTCGGCACCGGGAGCGCCGAGGCCATACAAGGATTTCAGACCGAGGTGGCCAGGCTGTTGCGGAACGTGAAAGCTACGGCCCGGCGCTTTCTTGATAGCCCGGCGGCCCGGGAGCTGGGCACCACGTATCCTTTTATCCAGGGGGCCATGACCTGGATCAGCGATGTGCCTGAATTCGCCCTGGCGGTAGCCGAGGCCGGCGGCCTCCCCACCGTGGCCCTGGGCCTCAGAAACCACCGCCAGCTGGAGACTGATTTCGGTCCTCTCGAGAGCCTCATGGGGTCGCGGCCTTACGCGGTTAATCTCATCGCCCTGGCCGAAAACCCCGCCTTGGAAGAACAGCTGGCCTGGGTTGAAGAAGTCCACCCCCCCTTCGTGGCCATCGCCGCCGGCGACCCGGCTTACGCCATCCGCTTAAGAGAAAAGGGCATCGAAGTAATCTATGTAACCGGCGACGAAGGGCTGCTGCGCCTGGCCCTGGAAGGCGGAGTGCGCTGGCTGGTCCTGGAGGGGCAGGAGGCTGGCGGCCACGTGGGGGCACACTCCTCCCTGACGTTGCATCAGATGGCACTGGAATTGAAACGACGGGAACCGCAACTCTTCCAGGGCCATTACCTGGTGCTGGCGGGGGGGATTTTCAACCGCGAGACCGCACTGCGAGCGGCCATGCTGGGAGCGGACGCCATCCAGATGGGCACCGCCTACCTGGCCACCCGGGAAATCGTCGCCACCGGCGCCTTGAGCCAGCTCTATCAGCGGGTGATCCTTAACGCCGCTCCGGGTGCGACCGCCCTGTCCGGCGAAAGCATCGGCTTGCGGGTGCGCTCCCTCAAAACTCCCAAGATGGAGGCCATTCTGGCCCTGGAGAGAAGGTTTGTTTCCGGCAACGAAAATGAGTCGGCTTTTCGGCGACAACTGGAATCACTCAGCGCCAGGAGTTTGCTGATCGCCTCCCGGGGCCAGGATCAGGCCGCCGGTTCCTTCATGGATGAAGAGACTTGTTTAAAGGAAGGTCAATTCATGAGTGGCGCGGTGGCGGGTATGATAAACCGGGTATCGACTATTGCTGAACTACACCAGGAAGTGGCCGGAGGGCCTGAAAAGAAAGTGGTGACCAAGGCAAGCCCCTCGAAGGGGAAGGCGGTGCGGTCCGGCTCCAAGACCAGAAATGGGCGGGAGCGGGTGGCCATAACCGGCATGGCCCAGGTTAATTCCCTGGGCAATACCCCCGGCGAGATCTGGGAAAACGTCCTGGCCCTGAAGAGTGGGATTACCGAGATACCTGCCTCCCGGTGGGACCACAGTTTGTTTTACGAGCCCCGCCCCGGCACCCAGGAGAAAACGTATTGCAAGGTGGGGGCGTTTAAGAATGTCAATATCTCCCGTAAGGATTTGAACATCCCGCCCCAGGACTTCCGCACCATGGCCAACGCCACCAAGCTCACCCTGTACCTGGCGAACCAGGCTATCATGGATGCGGGTATCGTGGATTCCAACATCCCCCGGGAGCGTATCGGCATTCTCATCTCCCAGAATTCGGGGGAGTCGGCCAGCACCCTGGGGGACCTGTTTATCGGCGTGACGGCCCCAAAGATCGTCAACTCCTTGCGCGGCCTGCTGAACTTAACCCCGGAAATGGCCCTGGAGGCGGAGAAGCACATCAAGGCCGGCTATCTAACCGTAGACGACACCACGCTCCTGGGCCGGCTGAACAGCACCGCCGGCGGCTTCATCAGCAACAAATTCGGCTTCACGGGACCGTGTTACTCAGTCTCAGCCGCCTGCGCCACCAGCCTGGTGGCCATTTATAGCGCCATCCAGATGATCAACAACGGCATCCTGGACGCCGCGGTGGTGGGCGGCGGGGAAGAAAATCTTTTCCCGGCTCACTTTCTAGAATTTTCGGCCCTGGGGGCCCTGGCCGGCGTTTCCGGGTTCCCTTGCCCCCCGGAGGCGAGCAGCCGCCCCTTCGACTCCACCCGGGACGGGTTTGTCCTGGGGGAGGGCGGCGGCATGATCGTCATTGAGCGGGAATCGGTGGCTAAAAAGCGCGGCGCCCGGGTCTACTCTTACATTACCGGGGTCGGCGCCAGCAATAACGACCGGGGTATGGTGGAGAGTGTCGCCGAAACCCAGAAGATCGCTATCCGCGCCGGTTTTGAGGATGCCGATTACGGACCGGAAATGGTGGACCTGGTGGAATGCCACGCCACCTCCACCGTACAGGGGGACCTGGAGGAAATCCGGGCCCTCAAGAGCTTTTACGCCAACGGCCGGCGGGTGATGCTGAGTTCCTTTAAGTCCCAGATCGGCCACTGCCTGGGGGCCTCGGGCATCATTAGCCTGGGCCGGGGCGTCATGGCCCTGCAAAGCGGGATCTACCCCCCCACCCTGAACTATCACACCCCCGATGCCGAGATCGACATGGAACGCTGGGGCTTCCAGGTACCTCCTCAACCCGAAACCTGGCCCCGACCGGCGAATCAGCCCCGGCGGCTCCAGATAAACGCCTTCGGGTTCGGCGGCGCTAATTTCGTGGTGCACGTGGAAGAATGTCTCAACGGCACCGGGGTGGTGCTGGTTTCGGATACCTCGCGCCCCCCGGCCGGACCGGAAGTCCAAGAAGAACCGGCGCCATCGGCGGCGCTTGAGGGGGTGTCGTTCCTGCGGACCCGGATTTCGGACCTGCCCCATCGACTGGGGGTGGTGGCCGAAGACGATAATGAGGCTCGGGAGAAAGTGGCGGACCTGGCGCCCCTCACCGCCCCGCTGGCGGACAAAGCCCTGCGGGGCCTCGCCGGCCAGGGCATCTTCGCCGCTCCTGAGGCTGACACGCCCGCGCCTATGGCCCTGGTCTTTGCGGGTCAAGGCACCTATTATCCGGGGATGGGCCGGAACCTTTACGACAGCTTCCCCCTGGTCCGCCAGTGGATAGAGCGCATCGATGCCGTGGCCGACTTCGATCTCCTGGATTTAATGTTCAACTCCCAGGACGAGGACCTGCAGAAAACCCGCTGGCAGCAGCCGGCCCTGTTCGCTTTTGAATATGCCATGGTGAGCCAACTCCTCGCCTTGGGGGTGAAGCCGGTCGCCATGGCCGGGCACAGCATGGGGGAAATCCTGGCGTTGTGCGTGGCCGGGGTCTTCTCCTGGCAAGACGGCTTCCGCATCATCAACCAGCGGGCCCGGTGCATGGACAAGGCCGCGGGTCTGAGTCTGGACCCCGGCGCCATGATTGCCGTGGACGTGCCCGGGGAGGTTTTGCAGCACAAGCTGGCCCAGCGCCGGGACGTCCATTACACCAATTTCAACTCGCCCCGGCAGATAGTCCTGGGCGGCGGCACCGATGCCGTCCTGGGCCTCAAGGCCGAACTGGACCAGGAAGGCTACTGGAATGCCCAACTGCGGGTAAGCATGGCCTTTCATTCCCCCATCATGGCCGTGATCCGGGAAGAAATGGCCGAGTTCCTGGCGGGCATCGAACTTAACCCGCCCCAGATTCCGGTGATCTCCAATACTACCCGGAAACCTTACCCGGATGACCCCGAGGCTATCCGGAAGATCCTGCTGGATCATTTGGAGAATCCGGTCCATTGGCAGCAAAATGTCGAAACCCTGTGGCATGACCATGGAGTGCGAACGTTTGTGGAGGTCGGGCCGAAAAACACCCTGTGCAACCTCATTGTCGACACGTTTGAGGCCGTCCGATGCATCCATACCTCTTTGCCCGAAAATGAGGCGTATGCCTTCCGGGCGGCGGCGGCTCAGCTCTATGCCCTGGGTTACGTGCAGCCCGCCCAGCCGGCGGCTCAGGTGACTCTGCCCCAGGCTGCTCCCGCCCCGGCCCCGGCGCCCCGGCCCACCCCCGCGCCGCCGGCGGATAACCGGGCGGTAGCGGTGATGCAGCGGGAAATCAACACCTTCATCCTGGACACCTTTGGCAAGTATCTCAAACCGGCCATTCTGGAGGCCATCCGCCGCGAAGTGGACCCCGCCTTCAGCGAGGCGCGTTTTGCGGAACTCTTTAACGCCAGTCTCCTGACCGGCCCGGCGCTGGCGGCCATACCCCCGTCCAGCGCCCCAGGCGCGGCAGCGCCAGCCGTACCAAAGGTGGCAGCCGCGGTTGCCCAGGTCCTGCCGCCGATTCCCGCCGGGGACTATGTTGAGACCGTGATCCGGATCATCATGGACGCCACCGGCTACGAGCGGGACGAAATCGAGCCCCACATGGACATCCGTCAGGATCTGGCCATCCGCTCCAGCCGCCTGCCGGTCATCATGGACGCCGCCGAACGTCACTTTGGCATCGCCATCAAGCTGGAAGACTTTATCAACGTGCGCACGGTTCAGGAGATTGCCGACCGCATCAAGGCGGTGCGGGAACGCGGCGCCGCCCCGGAGACGGCCGCTGCCGGCGACAGTGATGCGCCTCCCGCAGCCCCGGTGGCAACCGAGCCCGAGACCGGCGCCTCCAGTGACCCCAGCCAACCCGAGGCGATCAAGCGCATCGTCTTTCGCGAAGTGCCCCTGGGCGACACCGCTGGGACCACCCTGAAGTTAGCCCCCGGACAGGAAATAGCCGTCATGTGTCCCGCTTCCGGGTCACCCCTGGCCGCCGCGGTCGCCGAGGCGCTCGGCCGGCAGTTTGGGGTTGTGCCCCGGATTCTGGACCTCTCCGGCCAGGTTGATGGGCTCGCTTCCGAGGACGCGGCCCCGGCGGCGTCATCACTGGCCGGCCTGGTGCTGGTGCTGGATGAAGCTGCCAACGCCGCCACCCAGGACATCGAGACCATACCGGCCCGGCTCGCCGAATTTTTCCGCGCCATGCAGCAACTGGTGTCCTCCCCGGACCGAAAATTTGGTTTGCTGATCACCCGGGGCGCGTGCGACGCCGACCCGGCGGCAGTTGTGGTCGAGGGCGTTCGGGGCATGTTCCTGGACGCCGCCCTGGAATATGACTCGGTATTGTTCCGCAGCGTGGCGCTGGATAGTGATACCGACCTGGAGACCGGGCTCAAACAGGCCTTGAGCCTGGACCACAGCCTGGCAGAGATCCGGTTCCACGGCCAAGAGGCCTTCACCGTTGAGGGGCAGGTGCAGCCTCTGTCCCTGATAAACCCGCCAGATTTTGCCTTAAACCCGGGCGATGTGGTCGTGGTTTCGGGCGGCGGCAAGGGTATAACCCCCCATCTGGCCTATGCCCTGGCGCCGAACCAACCGCGCCTGGTCCTCTTGGGCAGCAGCGAATTTGACCCCGAGGTGGACTACGACAGCCTCATCGCCGCCAGCGCCGGTCTTGCAGGCGCAAGCCCGCGCCACCCGGGCGGCAACAGCCCCGCGGCCCCGGCGGCTCCGTCCGATGCCGCCATGCGGCTGGCTTCCGGTGGAGAAATTGCCCAGACCCTCAAGGAACTGGCCCGCCAGGGGATAGAGGCGACTTATTACTCCTGTGATGTCAATGATCCGGAAAACGTCGCCGCGGTCCTGGGCCGGGTGGTTGCGAAATACGGCGGCATCGCCGGGATCATCCACGGGGCCGGCATTATCCGGGACTCCTTTATGGAGTTCATGACCGCCGCCGATTTTACCCAGGTGGTGGAGGTGAAACTCCTGGGCGCCTGGAACTTGTACCGCGCCGCCCGGGAGCACGGCTTGCGCTTCATGGTCATGCTCTCTTCCATTACCGCGGTCAGGGGCAACGTCGGCCAGATTAATTACTGCGCCGGCAACCGGGCCATGGCCGCCCTGGCGCACGTCATCGCCTCCCGGCAGCCGTCGGTGCGGGCCAAAGCCTTAATGCTGCCACCTATCGAAGGCGCCGGTATGGCTGATGACCCGGAGTTGCGGGAACTGATGCAACTCAAGGGCATGGGCGATGCGTATATCACCGTCAATGAGCTGGCCGAACTGTTCTACCGGGAACTCTTCCTGGGTCCGGCCCAGGAGCACTGGGTCATGCCCATCCGCACCCTGCCGCCGCTCAAGACGGTACGGCTGGATCCGGAGGAACGCCCACCGGCGCCGGGATATATCAGCGCCGCCGGCGTGACCTACCGGGATAACGAATTCCCCATGATCCAGACGATCCACCATTTGGAGATGGGGGCGGGAACGCTGGAGGCCGGCCGCACCTTCTCCCTGGACCACGACTTGTGGATGGAAGACCACCGGCCCTATAAGTTCATGAAGCACCCCTTCGTCTCGGGGGTCATGGCCCTGGAGACCTTCATGGAGGCCGCCAGCCTGCTTTGCCCCAACCTGGCGCCGCTGGGAGTGCGCCAGGTCCAATACCTGGACATCCTGGAGTGTCCGCCGGGGGTCAACCGGGAGGCCCGCATCGTCTGCCGGCGCCTCCCGGAGAACCCCGGCGGGGAAGTGCTCTGCGACGTGCTCATTTCCAGCCAGGACACCACTAACACCGGCCGGGTCCTGGGCCGCTGGACCACCAACTACAACGCTCAGGTGATCCTGGGGCTGTCAGGCCAGCCGCTGCCCGACTGGCCGGGCTTCACGGTAAAGCCGGAGGAATTTGACTTCGCTCCTTTGGACAAAAACGATGTCGTCCGATTTTACCGTAAATACAGCGGCTTTGGGGGCCGCTACAATCTCATCGAGAGTATTGACGGCGCCGGTCCCGGCGTTATTCGCGGTCTCATGATCTATAAGCAGGCTGAAGACTTTGCCGGAATGAACGGGGTCTGCTATCAGTATTCCCCTTATCTGTTGGAGGCCCTGAAACACCTGGTGAATTGTTATCTGCTGCTGCGGGATGAAGACGTGAGCGTGGCCATGATTCCTTTCGGGATTGGCGAAATGCGCTTTGCCCGTGCTTGCCGGCCAGGAGAGGAGATGGCGTTAGAAGGGCGCCTCTGCTCCCAGGAGAGCCGGGGGTCCACCTGGGATGTCCGGGCCGTGGACGCCGCGGGTCATATCATCATGACGGTTAAAGGCCTCAACATGAAAAGCTTTTCCGGCTGAGATTGCCATGGTTAAGGGGACATCGCCGCAATGGACCATCAGCCCACCGCCGCACCGACCGCATTGGCCTGAGGCGGCTGCACCCCAGGTGCTTTCCGGCCTGGGGCGGCGCGATCCGGTAATTTACGCCTCAGACCTGGCGGGCGCCGGAGCCAAAGAGCGCCTGGTGCGGCGACTGCTGGCCAGCCTGCCCGGCCAGGAGACGAGTGGCGCCGGGCAGTCGGCGCCAGGGACGGTGAGCCTGGAGTTAACCGCCCTGGGCCAACCGCGCCTGTTCCTGGCTGCGCAACCCGGCCCGGCGGTATCGTTTTCTCAGGCCGCCGATTGCCTCTGGGCCGCCTTGACCCCTACCGGCCAGGTGGGAGTGGACGCGGCCATGCCGGCGGAGTTTGAGCCGGACTACCCCATGGCCCGGGTCTTCCGGCCGGCGGAGCTTGACTGGGCCAGGCCCTTAAGCGGCGGCGACACCGCCAGCGCCGCGGCCTTGCTCTGGGCCTTGAAGGAGGCGGCGGTCAAGGCCCTGGGGGTGGGATTCCATTTCCTTGACCCCCTGGCGGTGGAGGTCGGAAGCCCCCGGCCCTGGCAGGGGTGGGTCCGGGTCTTGGTGAAGGCCGGGCGGATTCTACCGGCCTGGGCCCGGCCCGAAGCCGGCGGCTGGATAGCCATTGCCCGGTATTATTGAGCCAAAAAAGCTAAAATGGCCCCAAAGATAATTTCCTGAGAACTCATTTCCCTGCCTATCCGCGGTTTCAAAATTCTTCTTTTGGTCCTCCCGAACGCGGTTCCTGATTGCAACTTAACGAACATATTGTATTAATTGCATTATCCGCCAAAGCCGTCTCCAGCCGCACTCAGCCTCGAAAAAGATTGGTGGCACAGGTTTTCAACCTGTGCATAAGTAGGGCGCGTCTCACGCGCCGCTCGCTGGCGCGTAAAACGCACCCCACCCTTCAGACCACCTCGCAATCAACCAATCCAGAATCGTAGAGGCGCACCTGTGTGGACGTTCAACCTGAGGGCGGACACATGGGTCCGCCCCTACGGGAAAATTGCCGTTGGTTTGATACGAAGTGTAGTAAAAAAATATTGAATATTTATGTCATCCTGAACGGAGAGCAACGGAGTGAAGAATCTCTGCTGCTTTAAAAGAGAGATTCTTAGATAGGCTCAGAATGACAAATAATAGTCGTTTGACGGCTTTTTATGAGACGTGCTCTCAGGCCAGCCGGCCGCGGAAGCGGATGATGCTGAGGCCCAGAAAAACCACCCCCAGCCCGGCCATGGCGGCCATTTGGGGCCACAGGGCCTCCAGACTCCGCCCCCCCAGGAAGACACCCTGCACGATGACGATGAAGTATCTCAAGGGATTGACGTAGGTAATGTATTGGAAAATTACCGCCATGTTGGCGATGGGGAATATCAAGCCGGAGAGCAGGATAGAGGGGGTCAGGACGAAGGTGCCGGCCATTACCGCCTGTTGCTGGGTGGAGCAGGTCGTCGAGATCAGCAGGCCCAAACCCACGGAACTGAGCAGGAATGCCAGGGTCCCGATAAACAGCACAGCCACGCTCCCCTGAAACGGGATCTCGAACCAGAAGACGCCCATCAGGGTTACCAGGGCCACGTCCACCAGGGAGATGAGGATAAAAGGGATGGTCTTGCCGGACAAAAATTCCAGCGGACTGAGGGGGGAAACCAGGATTTGCGCCATGGTGCCGATCTCCCGCTCCCGCACCACCGAAAGGGCCGTGAGCATCAGACTCACCAGCATCACCACCATGGCGACGACCCCGGGGACAAAGGCGTTTTTGCTCTCCAGGTTGGGGTTGAGCCAGGCTCGCGGCTCGATCACCACCGGCGTCTGCAATTTCTTGGGCAAATTTAGGTGCCGGAGCGTCTGTTGGAGCATTTCTTGGGCGTAATCGTTGAGTATCGTCCGGGTATATTTAGCCACAATCAAGGCGGTGTTGGAATCGGTGGCGTCCAGGATGAGTTGCAGCGGCACCGGCTGATTGGCCTTGATCTTGGCGGCAAAACCCCTGGGGATGTGCACCGCCAGGGTAATCCGGCTGCGGTCGATCAGGCCCTTTAGTTCGGCTTCGCTGTTGATGGAATCCGTCAGGAGAAAATATTCCGAGGCCGTGAACCGGGAAATCAGCAACTCGCTGGCCTGGGACCGGTCTTCGTCAAAGACCCCGAAAGGCACCTGCCGGATGTCGAAATTGATGGCATAGCCATAAATAATCAGCTGGATGATGGGGGGCAGGATCAGGAAGATCCGCAGCCGCCGGTCCCGCCAGACCTGGATAAATTCCTTTTTCATCATTTGCCAGATGCGTCGGCCCATTATGCTTTACCTGATCTTTCTCACGGGGTGCCTAAGGGTAAACAGCAGAAACGTGGCCGCGAAAGCCACCAGGATCAAGGCATCCGGCCACAAAATGTCCAGACCGATACCCTTTAAATAGATGCCCTTGGAAATGGTCACCAGATATTTAGCCGGCACTATGTAAGACAGGATTTGGAGCGGCAACGGCATCAGCCGGATGGAAAAAACAAACCCCGACATCAAGAGCGCCGGAAGGAAATTGATGAGCATCGCGGTCTGAAACGCCTGTAACTGGTTGGCCGAGGTGACCGATACCAGCAGGCCCTGGGCCAACATCACCAGGAGGTAGATGGCCGAAAGCCCGATTAATAAGCCCAGGCTGCCGCGCAAGGGGACTTCAAAGAGAAAATGTCCCATAAGCATGGCCAGAGACAGCACCGCCATACTGACGCAGAAATACGGCGCCAGCTTGCCCAGGAGGAGTTCTGATTTTTCCAGGCTGGTGGCAAACAGGCTTTCCATGGTGCCCCGTTCCACTTCCCGGACGATGGAGAGGGCCGACAGGATGGTGCCCACCATGGTCATGATGACCACGATGAGACCGGGCACGATAAAATTGATGCTCTCCAGGTCCTCATTGAACCAGAAGCGCCACTCGGGTTTGAGAAGCACTTCCAGCCGCGGGAGCCCCTCCCGGTTCAGCCGGTCCCCCAAGACCTGCTGGTTGAAATCGGCGCTGATTGCCTGGACGTAACCCAGGATAACGTTGGCGGCGTTCGGTTCGGCGCCGTCCACCAGGGCCTGGATCGGGGCGGTGCGGCCCAGGTGCAGGAGCCGGGTGAAATCGTGGGGAAAGACTAACCCCAAACGAGCCTTCCGGTCGACGATCAGGCGGTCCAAGGCCTTATTGCTGTCAACCGCCCGCGTCAGTTTAAAATAGGGCGAGCCCCGGAAGGCGTTGAGATACTTGTCCGCCAGGTGCCCCCGGTCCCGGTTGTAGACCGCCAGGGGCACATCTTTAATGTTAAAGGTCAGGGCATAGCCGTAGATCAGTAATTGAATCACCGGCAACAACATGATCATGATGAGACTGTAGGGATCCCGGCGAATATGGATGAATTCCTTCCGGGCGATGGCCCAGGTGCGTCCCAGATCCATAGGCTTAAACCCCTCGCACCCGGGAAATCATGGCGATAAAGGCGTCTTCCAGGGTGGGGGAAACCTTCGCCATCCGCCGGATGGTGATTTGCCGGGCTTCAAGGGCTTCCCGCACCATCTCCTGGGCTTGCGCCAGGTTAGTGGTGGCGGCGTGGAGGCGGTTGCCGAAGATCGCCACCGTCACCACCGGCGGCAAGGACCGCACCACCTCAAAGGCCTCATCCAGCCGGTCGGCATAGATAGCCAGGATCTCTCCCCCAATCGTGGCTTTGAGTTCCTGGGGGGTGCCCAGGGCAATGAGGCGGCCTTGATAGAGGAGGGCCAGGTGGTCGCAGAACTCATCCTCATCCAGGTAATGAGAGGTTACCAGGGTGGTCACCCCGGCGTCGGCCATGTCATAGATCAAATCCCAGAATTTCCGCCGGGACACCGGGTCGACGCCGCTGGTAGGTTCGTCCAAAAAGAGGATGGCAGGTTCATGGATGATGGCCGAAGCCAGGGCCAGCCGCTGCCGCAAGCCCTTGGCCAGGTGACGGGTCAGATCCCGGCGTCTCTCGGACAGATCCATGCGGCTCATCAGTTCCCGGGCGCGCTCCCGGCTTCTGGCGGGCGACAGTCCGTAAATACCGCCGAAAAAAAGCAGGTTCTCCTCCACCGTCAAGTCTTCATAGAGGGAGAAGCGTTGGGACATATAACCGATTTGCCGCTTGATCTGCTTGGCCTGGCGAGTCAGGTCCAGTCCCGCCACCTTCCCGGTTCCGGAGGTGGGATGCAACAACCCGGTGAGCAGGTGGATCATGGTGGATTTGCCCGCCCCATTGGGCCCCAAAAAGCCGAAGACCTCGCCGCGGCGCACCTGAAAACTCAAGTCATCCACGGCCCGGAAGTCGCCGAAATCACGGGTGAGGTTCTTGACCTCGATGGCAAAGTCGGTATCCATCAATCCTCTTGCCGGCGCATGGTCTGCACAAAGATATCTTCCAGTCCGGGTTCGGTCTCGGAAATCCGCACCACGCTGACCCCGGCCTGGCGCAGGGTCTGTTCAATGAGGCCCTTCGCCTCCTCGGCCCGGTCCACGGTGAGCACTATCCGGTCACCCATGGCCAGTACCTGGCGGAGGTAAGGCTGGCCGGTGAGAATCCGCCGGGCCGCCCGCAGGTCCGGAGTCCGCAACTCCAGCAACTCTCCGGCAAAGGCCTCTTTGAGGGCCTGGGGGGTCGCGGCCATCAGGAGCCGGCCCTGGTGCATCAGACCCACCCGATGCGCCCGTTCGGCTTCATCCATATCCGGCGTGGCCAGGAAGATGGTGACCCCGGTTTTCAGGAGCTCATGCAGGATAAGCCAAAATTCCTGCCGGGAAACCGGGTCCATGCCCGTGGTGGGTTCATCCAGAAGCAGCAAGCGGGGCTGGTGTACCAGGGTACAGATCAGGCCCAACTTCTGGCGCATGCCGCCGGAAAGCTTGCCGGCCAGGCGGTCCTGGAAAGGGGTGAGATTGGCGAAGGCCAGCAACTCCGGCAGGCGTTGCCGCCGCTGGGCCCGGTTCACCCGGCAGAGATCAGCATAAAAATGGATGTTTTCCGCCACGGTGAGGTCGTCATAGAGGCCGAAGCTTTGCGGCAGGTAACCCAGGCGCTCCCGCAGCTGCCGGGTTTGCCGCAGGGTATCGAATTCCCATAACCGGGCCTGGCCTTCATCCTGGGGCAAAATGCCGCTCAGCATCCGCATGGTGGTGGTCTTGCCGGCACCATCAGGTCCCAGGAGGGCAAAGACCTCGCCTTGGAATACTTCCAGGTTGAGGTGATCCACCGCCACCCGGGGCCCGAATCGCTTGGTCAACCCGGTGGCTTGCAGGCAAATCTGGCGATTAGGGCTTTGCAAGGGAGATGACTGCCTCGGCCGGCATGCCCACTTTCAGCACTCGCTGGGGATTGGGCACTTTAATCCGGACGCGATAGACCATGGTTACCCGCTCCCGGTAGGTCTCCACCGTCTTCGGGGTAAATTCGGCCTTGGGGGAAATAAACGAGATGACGCCGGAATATTCTTTCCCGGGAGCCCCATCGATGCTGATGGCCGCCTTCTGGCCGTAGCTCACCTTCCCCAGGTCCCGTTCCGGCAGATAGCCCTCAAACCAGACGTTATCCAGATCACCCAGGGTAATGATAGTGGTGCCCACCGCGGCTAACTCGCCGGGATTGGCTGACCGTGCCAGGACCAGGCCGCCCACGGGGGCGATCAGGGTGGCATAACTCAAGCGCAGTTTGGCTAATTCCAGGGCCGCCTTCGCCTGGCGGAGTCCCGCATCTTTGAGCTTCTTGGGGCCGGGCGTGGCGTCGGCCTCGTCCCATGCCCCTTGCGCTGCATCCACCTCATGGCGGAAAACCTTATCATCAAGCTTGGCCACCACCTGGCCGACCTTGACCTCCTCTCCGGCTTCAGGCGAGATTGCCTCTATGCGGCCGGGGACTTGAAACGCCAGATCGGTTTCGGTCGCATTGATGTGCCCCGCCAGCTTTATTTCAGTTGCCGGTGTCTCCTGGCCCGGCCACAGTGACTCACAGGCGGCGGGACTCATCAAGCCTAATAATAACGTGATCATGAGAATGCGTTTCACCGTGCGCCGCTCCCGGTTGCCTGGACCCGAAATGACCATCCGGCAACTCTCTTTTGCAAGTTAGGTAAGTTGGTAGTTAATTTCATATACCTTGTCGCGCCACCGGCGTCAAGGGTCAGCGTCTTATCCTGTCAATAGCACAAACAGATGTCCGGTTTTCATAGCACATAAAATGTCCGGTTGATTATTAAGGGCTATCGTCATATTATGCAGTTGTCTCTGGGGAGGATAGGGC
>JAUSOZ010000054.1 GCA_030655955.1 Deltaproteobacteria bacterium | reverse complement strand
GACCAAGGGCCTGGTGAAGCTGGTGGATCGGGATTACACCATCCACGCCGGAGACATCATCGAGATTCGATTCAACATCTAACGCAGAGATAATAATCACAACTCCACCGGAGCCTTGCCTTAACTGCGCCAGGTAGCATCTCCCCGCGGGCAGCAGGTTATGAGATCATAGCTTCAACTGGTGGGCATTGTTGAGAAGTTGTGATAATAGCCAGTTATTGGCTATTTTTTCGGCGATGTCAGGGTAAGCAGGTCCCATGAGCCGCATTGAAATCATCCCACCCCGAGCACCTTTCTTAGCTTATGGAGCATCTCGCCTGCATCGCTCATTCCGGGAGCGTTCGGCAGACGGCCAAGAATCCCCAGGCCTTCGCTCGCCTCGTGGAACTCCTCATCCGAAAGTGGACTGACCACCGCGGTATTCACCATGGCATTGACCATGAGCAGCTTCTGGACGAGATCCAAAGGCGCGGTGTCCGGGAGATCAGCGTCAATAATCACGAGATGGGGAGCAGTGGCGCGCGCCGCCTCCAGAGCCCCGGTCCCGGAGATGACGAACTGAAGGTTCACCTCCGGGTCTGAGGCTAGAGCCGCGGCGAAGGCCTGCATGGCTTGAGGCCGAGCCGTGGCGAGAACTATGTGCAGCATGGATTCACCTCTTAGCGAACGTGGTTCTCGGAACCTGGAACCAGGCTGCCATCACTGCAGGGAAGATCATGGCTTAGCCTCCTTGAGTTCCGAGTTCCGAGATCCACGTGGTACGTTATTCAGCGGCATTGCTTGAACCCGAAACCGAAGCCCTCCGGTAATAATCGGCAATGGCTTCTCCCAGGGTATTGACCGCCAGGCGGGCGCAATGCAGGTGGTCTTCCGGCAGGCCCCCCAGGGCCTCCGCCACCTCGTGGGGCTCCAGTTCCATGGCCTGATCCAAATCCCGCCCCTTGGCCAGTTCGCTCATGGCGCTGGCACAGACCAGCGTATAGAGGCAGCCGTGGGGGAGCACCTGGATATCCACGATGGTTCCCCTATCTATCCGTAGCGAGACTTCAATGGCATCGCCGCATTTTCCCTATGCGGCGCCCTTGCTGCTCGGGTTATCAAGCCAGCCGATGTTTTTCGGGAATCGTGCCAGGCAGAGGAACTGCTCCCCAACTTCGCCGGGTCCAGGAAATTCGCCATCAGACACTTGATTTCTCCTTTCCTGACGATGAGAAACTCTACATCTGTGGAGCCCCGCCACCACCGCCGCAGGTGAAATCGGTGGTAAACCGTGGCAAGGTTCCCTTCAAGAAAGCCTCCACCGCCTCGCTCACAGTCTGGACGCCGTTGCCGTAAAGGACGTCGATTCCCACCTGATTGAACCCCATGAGCGGCCGCATGCCCATACCGCCGGCAATGAGGATCTTTACGCCGTTTTGGGCCAAATGATTGACCGGGGCCATACAGCCGCCCTGCTGGTGCGGAACGTTGGGCAAGGTTGCGACCTCCAGCACTTTGCCGTCGGCGATTTTCACCAGGGTGTAGAGGTCACAGTGACCGAAATGGGCCCCAAGCGCGGCTTCGAGTCCACCAGGATGGGATGAGGGAACTGCAACAATCGTAGTCTTCATTGATACTCTCCTTAAGATGCTTTTAAATGTATCCCGACTTAATGCTGCAAAACCTGGCGTCAGCAGATCTTCAGGCTATCTTGCTTCCGCCGGGCAGTAAAATCTTCTCTTGCCGCGGCCTTCCACTATCGGCCTAGCCCAGCCAGTGCCTCGATCCGGCTCCAGGCCTGCCCCAACTCACGGCTAAAATCCGACTCGGGCAGCTCGGTTACGACCAAACCCTGAACCATGGCCTTGGTAACCAGCGGATCGTGGGGCAGTCGCGCCAGCACCGGATAGTTCTCGTCATGGCAAAAGACTTCGATCCGGGCGGTCTCGTCGCCATTGAGGTCATACTTGTTAATGATGACCGCCAAGGCCGTCTGAAAGTGTCGGCATAGAGCCGCAACCCGCTCCAGGTCGTGTCGCCCCGAGGGCGTGGGCTCCGTGACCGCCACCGCCAGGTTTGCTCCCGACAGCGAGCTGATCACCGGGCAGCCGATACCTGGGGCGCCGTCACACAAAACCAGGTCGGCACCCCGGGCTTTGGCCAGTTCCCGGGCTTGTTGCTTAAGAACCATAACCAGCCTGCCCGAGTTCTCGGCGCCCGGAAAGAGTTGGGCATGGACCAGCGGGCCGAAGCGGGTGGATGAGACGTACCATTGGCCGCAGTGTCTCTCGGGGAACCGGATGGCCGCCGTCGGACAGAATGCCACACAGACCTTGCAGCCTTCGCAGCGTACCGGGTCAACCACAAAACCCGCCCCATTCTCCTTAATCGCCCCAAACTGGCACAGGGAAGCACACAGACCGCAGCCATCGCATTTCTCACCAATGATCACGGCCTCATGCCCCGAGTAGAATTCCTCCTGGCGTTCTTTCGCCGGCTGCAGCAGCAGGTGCAGATCCGGGGCGTCCACGTCCAGATCGCAGATGATCTTATCCGCGGCCAGATGTGCGAAGGCCCCGGTCAGCGAGGTCTTTCCCGTGCCGCCCTTACCGCTGATGATGATGATCTCACGCATGGGCGGCTTCCCGGGACCGGCTGGGTTTCGCCAGGTCGCGGATCTCATCCCGTAGCGTGACAAAGGTCGCCTCGAGCCCGGGGGATAATGCCGCGATGACCCGGCCGCGAGAATAGGCCTCGGCGATGGCCCGATCGTAAGGGATCTCGGCCAGAATCGGCAGCCCCTTCTCCCGGCAGAACCGGTAAATGGCATCATTGCCCAGTCCGGCCCGATTGATCACGGCCCCCATGGGTTTACCCAAAGGCGTAAAGGCTTCCCAGGCGAGCTTAAAGTCATAGACGCCGAAGGGAGTGGGCTCGGTAACCAGAAGAATCACATCGCTGTCCATCACCGCATTGACCGCCGGGCAGCTCACCCCCGGTGGGGCGTCGATGATGGCATCCCCGCCGGTCACAGCCAGCATCTGATCCAGCCTGGCCTTCACCCGGCGCATCAGGGGCGGGCTCATGGCCTCGCCGATGCGCAATCTTCCGGAGAGAAACCCCACGTCACCGGCTCGCCCCCAACTGATTTCCCCCAGTTCCCGCTGGCCGGGAGAAATCGCCTTTTCGGGGCATATCGCCATGCAGCCGCCACAGCCGTGACACATCTCGGGAAAGATCAAAATCACCTGGTTGAATACGCTTACGGCCTTAAACTGGCAAAGCTCCGAGCAGGCGCCGCAATAGGTGCATTTTGCCTCCTCCACCATCGGCACCGTCATGTGGGCCATTTCGCTCCCGGCAATAACCGGGTGGAGAAAGAGGTTGAGGTTGGGCTCTTCCACATCCAGGTCCACGCCCAACACCGGTCCATCCCAAATAGTGGCCAGGGAAGCGGCGACCGTGGTCTTGCCGGTGCCGCCCTTGCCACTGGCCACAGCAACGATCATCGTCCGGGCCGGTTGGCGGCTGCCGCGATCTCGACCTGGTTGCTCTTGAACCGCTCCACGGCGTCGCGTACGGTCAGCCCCTCCAGGTTCTGCCCCACCTTGATACCGGCGGCAGAAAGGGCCTTGAAGGCCTTGGGGCCGACATAGCCGGTGAGCAGACAGCTCACACCGGCCCGGGCGACCAGTTCCGCGGCCTGGATGCCGGCCCCCTGCGCCATCACCTGGGACTGACCATTATCAATATATTGAATATCCATAGTTTCCAGGTCCACGACGACGAAACCGGCGGCCCGGCCGAAGCGCGGGTCAACCAGATCGTCCAGCGAGGGACCTTCACTCGTCACGGCAATCATGGTCATGTTTTACACCTTCACTTTTTTTTATTCTCAACTGGCTTGCCCAAGAGTTCCTAACTCATAGGGAAAGCTTATCGGGAGCCACTGCCAAAAGTTCCTGCCTTTTATCCCCTCTCCCCTCTGCGGGGAATGGATCAGGGTGAGGGGTGAACAAAAAAAAAGCTATGCGGATAACCTGAGGCGGCTACCCACCTGCCTCGCACCGGGCGCGACGATGCCGGTCATAGAGCTACCGGTTATGGAGCAAGCTCTGTGCCATCCAAACGCACATTGGTGCGCAATACAAAAATACCCAGGGAATACCAGCGCCTGTCGCCAGGTTCTTCTCCCGTACCTTTCGCATCAAACGTTCCTGCCACCAATTTATGATACCAAATTACGCTTAAATGCACATTGGTTAATTTAAATTCCGCCTCCAAAATCCACCAAGGCCCCATTTTGTTCCCCATTAAGTGGTTTATGGGTGCAATATGCACCCATGCTCATGCAACCCGCCTCGGCTGACCGGGAACCGTATCCATCTTTCATGAGAACAAGAGAGATAAGAACTTGAAGTTAAGGGGGGGAAGATTTTAGGCGGTGCGCCTGGTCCGGGTCAGAGCCCGGCGCTCTTTCCCGGACCGCGGCCTGGGAATCAATTTTTCCGGATAGATGGCCGGTCAGCTTCTCTTCGCACCCTGGGGCGCCACGCATCCACCTATCCAGGTTCTCCCGGTAAAAGGCGGCAACTACAAACTATAGAAGTCGCTGGATTCATTAAGTCTCATTCCTGAATCCATAGGAGAGAAACTCGATGTTACGGTTCTCCCGGCGCGATTTCAACGCCAATAAGCACTAGTTGACCCGGTTATCACGGGTGTATGTCAGGCCCGTGGCCAGGCGGCCGGCGGGCCATCCCGGGCCTCAGGCGACAAAATAGCTGTGGCAGGCCCGGTCCAGATTTTCCGGGGTAAGGCGTGGAGCCAGTTGATAGTACCGGCAATAATCCAGGATCTGCTCCAGGAGGTCCCGGGGATGACAGGCAGTCATGGGGCGTTTGGCTAAATTTGGACTATTAGACGTTAGGCAAATAAAACTATTCTAACTAAAATTCATCTATACCAATGGTTTTTAAAAACAGTATAATCAGATAATTTATTTTCTTGACCAATTGCTTTTAATCTATCGGCGCAGCGTTGGCAAAGGTAATCATTTTTCTTTAAATACCAATTTACTATTGGATATGTCTTTAAGCCACTTAACTTACCTGGCTTACCCTTACCCATTTCTTCTGTTTCCACTTCACTTACTCGCCATCCCTCAATTTCCCATTGAAAAGGAATATCGCCGCTTAAAATTACTTTTTCAACTTTGGTCACATATAAAGGCTCAGTCTTCTTATTCTCACAAAAACCGCATATGTACGTAATTTTTTTTCCCCATGAAATTGATAAATAGCCATCGTGGGGGATTTCGCTACCTATGAACCAATCAAGGGCTTTTTTTAATGTTGGCGCCAAGTGGAGGCCCCATGGATGCTCACTAACCAGATAAAATCGACTAATTATTAGATTCTTGAACTCACTTGCATCGTGCAAACACTTTTCCAAATATATATCTTTCCCCAGAGTTTTCACCCTGACCTGATGCCGCCCAAATTCCACCGAGATTTTCTGCTCATCCACTTCAAAAGGAGATCTCTCTTTAGTTTTCGACTTGGCTTTGAAAATATTGAGAAAGCCCATACTTTTTCTTTTTTGGAATTGCGGTTCAGAGAAGGAACATGAGGAAAAGAATTCTCTCTCCTGGGCCGGTTACACTCCTGGTGAGTCTCTTGGCTCACAAATTTTGCAAAGTCTACCCCTGGAGTCATGGTATAGATTTCTGAGTGATCTGGTTATCATCAATGGTTGTCAGTCCCTTTGCGAGGCGGCCGGCGGGCCATCCCGGGCCTCAGGCGACAAAATAGCTGTGGCAGGCCCGGTCCAGGTTTTCCGGGGTGAGGCGTGGAGCCAGTTGATAGTACCGGCAATAATCCAGGATCTGCTCCAGGAGGTCCCGGGGATGACAGGCAGTCAGCGGGCGTTTGCCGTCGTCATAGTACCGGGTCAGGAGATACTCCACCGCCTTCGGGTCAAACTCCAGATGGTATTGATCACAGTAGAGTTGAAAGATCTCCACAAACTGGGTCCGGTCCACGTAATCCACCTTGACCTTGGAACGCAGGCGCCGCAAAAAAGCTTCATCCACCAGGGTGCGGGGCTCAAGGTTGGTGGCGAAGATAATAAACTGGTCAAAGGGGACGGCAAACTTCTGCCCGGTGCGGAGGCGCAGGAAATCCTGGCGGGTTTCCAGGGGAATGATCCAGCGGTTCAGCAGTTCCTGGGGAGAAATCTGCTGGCGGCCGAAGTCGTCCACGATAAACACCCCGTTGTTGGCCTTTAATTGGAGGGGGGCCTCGAAATATTTGAGTTCGGGCTTATAAGCCAGGTCCAGCATGTCCAGGGTGAGTTCGCCCCCCACCGTCACCACCGGCCGGCGGCACCGCAGCCACCGGCGGTCCACTCTCTCCCCCTCTGAGGCCGCCGCCTTCGAGGGCACATGGGTGATTTCATCAAAGATCTGGACCACCTGGCCGTCCACAAACAGGGCGTAGGGCACCAGGATGTCATCCTCCCACACCCTGCCAAAACGCTGGCAGACGGCAGTCTTGCCATTTCCGGCGGGGCCATAGAGGAAAAGGGGCTTGCCGCTTACCGCCGCCACCCCCAATTGCTCCGGGACCTCGGCGGATAACACCAGGCCCTCTAAAACCCGTTGGATGCGGTCGGGGCTGACGCCAACCTTCCCGATTGTCTGGTGAGTCACCTGTCGCCAGTAATCTTTCAGCACCACGGGCGCCGGCCCCGCATAGGAATCGTATTCTATCAACAGCGCCGCATGTTTTCTCCCAGCGTCGGTCAGGGAATGCCGGTTAGCCAGGCTCAAGGAACTTACCATCAGATTCATGGGGTCGGGACCCCGCACCTCGACCCATTTGGACTTTTTCAAGTACTCCAGCACCTCGGAGAGGATGCTGGCCGACACCTTCAGCCGTTCCACCAGATCCGACAGGGTGAAGAAATCCATATAGAAGCAGTGCTTCAAGGTGAGGTGCCCTAAAAATAACGCCGGCAGCCCTAACTCCTGGAGTGTCCGAGGCTCGGCGGGGCCCATCCCGGCTCCCTCCCCGGCTTCCAGCCCGGGGCTGCCGCCCGAGGCAATTCCGTCGCGCTTATCCATGGCATCCATGTATCTCTCCCGGGCCCTGGCGCCATAGCCTGAGCCACCAATCCATCCAGCCTGACCCTATGGCCGCCGGATGATTGCGTTTTATCCTCAATTTTCACCTGTGACTGAGATTATCGGCATCCCAGCAGTATTTGTTCAGGATTGATGATTGGACCCGAATTTCCGGGTTTAACCCCCAAGAGATGACCGGCGTCTCGACCCCAATCTTTTGGTTGATGCGCCTGACTTTTGTCTCCGTCAGGCTCTGCCCCGGTTCCCGGCGTTCCAGGGGATAACCTGGCTCAGGGGACAGCGGCGTCGGGCGCAACCGGCCCAGCAGGCAAATTTTTCAATAACTATCACCTTGGCGGAGTTCCTGGTCCAGCGACCAGTCGAATTCGTAAAACTTAACCCCTATCTGGTAACGCCCTGGTTTATGCATCAGGGGCCGCACCCACATGACTACCCCTGTATGGCTTCTCTCTCGGTCATCCCCCGGCCTTACATAAGTAAATTCGACGTGATTCCGTGGGGCCAGGGGTTTCGTGCCCTCAATCTTGGCGCCGGTGGCGCTGAGATCAAACAAGGAGGTTTCCGCCACCGGCTGGCCATTGAAGGTTTTCACCTCCCAATCCACCTGATAGCGCACGCATTTGCGGTTTACTTTGGGCGGCATTTTTTCGTCCGTGGAAGAATATATTAAACCTCTCATCTGCATTATCGTCAGATACAGGATTTTTGATAAATCCAGGATTAATATCATCACTGGCGTTAAGCCTGTGCAACAATGTCCGATTAGGTTTTTGCAGAGAGGAAATTTAATGCCGCTCGGGTATCGGGGGTGTCGAAATCAAGGTCCGGAGCTTCATTTTGAATTTTGAGGCGTAATTCTCTGACCAGCTTGATGGTGACTTTTTCCTGGTGTGGTTTGCGGCAAGAGATAGGCAGGAGAAGACAGGTAATCAGACCGGCGATGATTCGCACCGTACAGCCTTATTCACTTCGAGCGCTGAGGTGATAGACGTCGAGGTGGCCATCGCCATCGTTGCGGGGTCGGCTTCAGGGGTGGATGAGGTACTGCGTCTTGACCTCGATCCCGGCCACGTTGTTGACGATGCGCTGCACCCGGGAAATCACTTCTTGTTCCTCGGTCAGGTTGGCCTTGATATCCACGAAGAGCTCCTCTGCTTGGGCGCGTACCCTGGCGGTGGGAAACTCTTCCACCAGGGCTGCCTGGACCCGCGCCGCCATGGTCTGGTCATCGAGAATTTTCTGGGACGGCATCGTGGTGTTGAAGCCCGGAAGCTTGGCGGCTTTGAGGATAAACTCCACCGCCTCATCCACCTTGATGGCCTTGATGTGCAGGACCATATCATAGAGCATGGGGTCCCAGGTATCCACGCCAAAGATCTGCATACCCCAGCGGCGGCGCTCGTCATCGTCTTTCTTCAAGATATGCCGGGCCTCGGCCGCCGAGATGTTTTCCCGTTTCATCTCCTCGGCGATCCGATCCGTAAGGTCGGCTACAATCCGCACCTTGAGAACATGGGGGATCCCCTGGAGGAAGAAATGGCCGGCCAGACCATGGTAGACCACGTTATCTTTCTGGACATGCTTCATCAAGGCCGCCTTGAGATAGGCCACGTACTTTTCCTTGCCGTAAGTGAAACGCTCCAGGATGGAGGGCGCATCGTGGATAGCCCGCACCAGCTTGATCTCCGGGATATTGAATTGTTCCGAGGCCTCCAGGAGAATCTCCCGGGAGATACATTCGTAACCCAACGCCGCGGCCACCTTTTCGGCCACCTCTTTACCCCGGCTGTAGGAACCCCGGGAAATGGTGATAATTGACATAGATAGTCCTTTTAAAATTTAGTGGGGGAAAAACCGGCAGCCAGGGGCTTTTTCCTAAGGCAACTGCTTGTCACCCTTGGAGAGCTGCTTGGCTACTACCTTGCTGTTGACGAACTGAATGGTAATGGTGACGTCGCCGGCTTTCCACTTGGCCACGGTGCCGGAAAACACAGCCACATCCACACTGGAGGATTCCGTCGGTGGGCCCAGGATGGCCGTCACCTGCGCCAGGGGCATACCGGTTTGAATTTTTTCAAAGTTTTCCTGGGAAATTTTTGAGCCGCTGCACGACACCAGGCTCATGCAGATCACCATAACTAAAACTACTGCCCGCAGATGGGACCACCGACGCAACGCCATGGGAAACCTCCGATTTTTCTCTCAGATATCTCAATCTTACACAATGAGGCTCAGGCCGTCTTCGGCCCGCAGGATTTCTCCGGAAAACTCCGGGGCCGCCAGGGCCACCACGTCCACCGCATCGCATGGCGGGTAGAAGTGGGTCAGCAGCAGCAGCGCCACCCCGGCTTGGGCCGCCAGGCGCCCGGCTTCGGCGGGGGTAAGATGCCCCGGAACCTTAAAGGGATTGGCGGCCTCCAGCACCAAAAGGTCAGCCCCCCGGGCCAGGTCCACCAGGGAGTCGCTCACGTCGGTATCCCCGGAATAGACCAGGGACCGGCCTGCAGCCTCCACCCGGTAGGCCAGGCTCCCGGCGGTGTGATTGGTGGGGGCGCTTAAGATCACCAGGCCCGCTTCCCGCACCTCATCGGGGCCGTCCGGGGCCAGTTCCCTGAGGTCCATCAGGCCCGGCGGCGGCTCCACCCACCCCGCAAAGGCTTCCATGAGCCGTTGGTGAAACCGGGCAAAACCCCGGGCGGCCAAAAGGCGGAAGGGTTCCCGGCGGGTGTAGCCCAGGGCATAGCGGGTGGCGAACAAAAAGGGGATGAGGTCCCCCACGTGGTCGGGATGGAGGTGGGTCAGGGCCAGAACGTCGATGGCCGAAAAATCGAGGCCGTAACGCAGCAGGGACCGCAGGCTGCCGGCGCCCAGGTCCAGGACCAGGAGCCGGCCGGCGGCCTTAAGCGCCAGACACGGCGCCCCCCGGCGCAGGGAGGGCACCCCGGTGCCGGATCCGATGACGGTTAACTCCATTGCCCCTTCTTTCTCCTCAACTCTCCAGGTCGATGTAACTTCTCGGCAGCTAATACCGCCTGGGGGAAAAGGTCAAATGGGAAAAAGGCGAAAAGGGTTAAAAACCGATCAATGTTCCCGCCTTTCCCTCTTCCCCTTTTCCCCTTTTCCCCTCTTTTTAAGCCCCATCCACGTTGCTCATCTGGGTGATGTAGAACCAGTCTTCCGGCATGGTCAGGTAGTTGTGCATGTCCATCAGGGTCAGGTAATGGCCCCGCTCTTCGTGGGCCACGCTCATGAAAAAGCGCCGGGCCAGGGGGTTGTTGGTTTCCTTGGCCAGCTTGGTGTAGTAGTCGATGGAACACTCCTCCATCTTGATGCCGGTCTTCAGGGCCTGCAGGTCATCGTCACCGCCGGTGCCCTGCTCATCTTTGGTCATGGCCATGACGCAGACGTAAGGCTCGTGCTGGGGCGGTTTGAAGGCCGCGATGGGCTCCGTCCAGCTTGGGTCCTTTTCCAGGCTGCGGTAGACCTCGTTGAATTTTTCGATGTGGTATTTTTCCGACTCCGCCAGGTACTCCATGATCTCCCGGACCCCGGCGCTTCTGGCTTTCTTGGCCGCCTCCAGATAAAACTGGCGCCCCTCGACCTCCATCTGCACTGCGTCCTTCAACGCCTTGAGCATATATTCCTGCGTTTTCATGTTCAATATCTCCCTTTTAGCCGGTCCCGGCGCCGTGACGTGCCGGCTACTGCCGCAGGCACCATAACCAGAATACTTGTCTCCTTCAACATAAGGTTCACCGTTCGCCTTGTCAATCGTCTCCAAGACCGGACTCGGCCGCGGTAGCCATAGCCGCAGGGTTTGAAGGGCTCCCCGCCGCGGTCCGGTTCTCCCGCCAAACGGGAACCTGTAGGATCTTAGGTTTCGGGGCATATCCTCATGGGCCTGCGGCCCACCCGTAAATTATGAAAAGTCAGGTAGGGCGGGCGTCCTCGCCCGCCACCGTTGGTGGCACAGGTTTTCAACCTGTGCACCCGCACCGGCAAGATACCGGTGCCACCAAAAACTTTTCAAAGCAGTTCCTCATGGGCCTGCGGCCCACCCGTAAATTATGAAAAGTCAGGTAGGGCGGGCATTGCCCGCCAGGGGTAGGCAGTGTCTACGCAAGCACAGGCGAGACGCCTGTGCCACCGATTTAAAGGACTTTTCGAAGCAGAACTGTACCCCGGCTGCCTTCGGCTTCGGACCATAAGCCGAAAATATCATGTTCAGCCCATTTTTTTATGGATTATAGATAAGTCAGCCCTCAGGGCGCGACGCCCCGGGCAAAGCCGGCCCGCCCATAATCGGCGCCGGCATTCCCCGTGGCCGGGCGGTTGCCAGAACCCCGGGGCCGTGGTACAAAGAACCATGGTCGCCTCAATCCTGGCCCGCCTCAAGGACCATCTGCCCCTGTCGCCGGATCCGCCGGACCCGGCCTCAGACCTGGTCGCCGCCGGGGTGCTGGTGCCCCTGTTTGTGGCTGAAGAGCAGTTCCGGGTGTTGTTCATCCAACGCACCCTTATGGTCAAGGATCACCGGGGCCAGATCGCCTTTCCGGGCGGGGTCCGGGACCCGGAGGACGCCCACCTCCTGGCCACGGCCCTGCGGGAAACCGAAGAGGAGATCGGCCTGGCGCCTGCGGCGGTGGAGGTGTTGGGAACCCTGCCCCCGGTAGCCACCATCACCGGCTACCACATCACCCCCTTCGTGGGGCTCATTCCGCACCCCTACGACTTCCGCCCCAGTCCCCAAGAAGTCAAGCGTCTGCTGGCCCTGCCGGTGGAGGAGTTTTACCCCCCGGAACGCTGGCGCTCCGGCCCCTACGTTTTCCAGGGCCGCACCACCCGGGTGTGCTACTGGCAGAACGGCCAGGAGGTGGTCTGGGGCGCCACCGCCCGCATCCTCTTGAACCTGCTGGCCCACCTGGGGGTCCACCCCATACCGGGAGACCGCGATGCCACCTGTCTGGACTGACCTGGCTACCGCCGCGGCGCTGGTCCGAGACGGGGACCTGGTGGCCCTGGGCGGCCACACCCGGGCCGCGCCCATGGCCCTGATCCGGGAGATCATCCGCCAGGGCCGCCGCGGCCTGGGATTGATCACCGTGCCCACCGGGGGCCTCAACGTCGACCTGGCGGTGGGCGCCGGGGTGGCTGACCGCCTCCACTTCGCCCAGGTGGGCCTGGAGGAATACGGCATGGCCCCGAACTTCCGGGCCGCGGTGCAGGCCGGCCGGCTCCACTGCCTGGAGTACCCCTGAGGGGCGCTGCTGCGGGCCCTCCAGGCGGGGGGCATGGGGGTGCCGTTTCTGCCGGTCCGGGGCATCCTGGGGTCGGCTTATCTGGCGGTCAATCCCCGCTTCCGGGTCATGGCCGACCCCTTCTCCGGCGAAGAACTGGTGGCGGTCCAGGCCCTAATCCCCGACGTCACCCTGATCCACGGCGCCCGGGGCGACTCTATGGGCAACATCCTCATCCCCCGGGTCTCCGACTGGCATCTGGCCGTCACCGCCTCGGTCAAGGTCATCGCCACGGTGGAAGAGTTCGTGGCTGGTCCCTTACAAGACCAACCGGAGTGGCGCCTCATCCCCGCCATCTGGCTCACGGCCCTGGTCCACTGCCCCGGCGGCGCCGCGCCCACCGGCTATCCGGGCTACTACCCCCAGGACGAGGCCCATCTGGCCTTATACCTGGAAAGCACTCGTACGGCGGCGGCCTTCGCTCACTACCTTGAGGATCAGGTCTTGAACCCCGAAGGATAATAATTGGTTGTAAAAACCAGCCGCCAAGCCTCAAAGGTCAGTAAAGTCTAAGGTCCCCCTTGAAAAAAGCCGGTTTTAGGGAGCAGTGACCGGTTTGGCTTTTGCAAATGCGGCTGCTCGTTATGCGTATTCCAACAGTGCAAAAATTCTCTAACGCACTTCCTGCTCCGAGAAGATTACTTCCCCCTCACCCTGACCCTCTCCCCCATTGGGGGAGAGGGGAAAGAGCGGAACCGATTTAACCCCTTATGGTTACTAAACCCGGCGACATCACCTACTCCCTCTCCACCCGCTTCGGGGGGAGAGGGTTGGCGTGAGGGGGGCAGAACAACCGCATGCAATTTCCTAACCGGACCGTGCTGGGATTTGGTTTGATTTCCAGTGGTTATAAAAATCCTTCCCAACTCCCCTTTAGAAAAGGGGGGGGGATAAAAACCCCTTCCAAGTCAACCTTGCTTCGGCAGATCAACCATGAAACTGGCCTGGATTGATTTAAGCTCCTGGTCTCTGCCGCGCCACGAATGGATTCAGGTGGTGCCACCCGGGGCAATGCCGCCGGCGTCTCCTCCCCCCGCACACCCTGCCGGGACTTCTGGCATAATCGATCTCTCTTCTTACGTACCGATAATCGAGTCTGCCTGGAATCTCAGAAATAATTGTCCTTTTGAAACATTATGTGGTAATTTCCCGATTATTTTGCATATTGAGGCCTTTCTGCCGATAAAGGAATTATCAAACTTGCGCTTGGAGGAATCAAACCGTGCTTTTCACTTCCAGCGGCATTGCCAGGGACCGGCGAGGTTTGTTTATGCCTTTAGTGCGACTTCGGCTCCCCCATGTGATGGCAGTTTTACTGACGGTGGCTCTCCAGTTACCCGTGACCACCAGCGGGGTCTCGGCGGCGGATTATCAGGGGACCCTGCGAATAGGGGGAACCGGGGCGGCAGTCGCGACCATCACCCAGGTGGCGGCTGCGTTTCAGAAAAAACACCCTGACGTCCTCTTTGTCTTTCCTCCCAGTCTCGGCAGTTCCGGCGGCATCAAAGCGGTGATCGCCGGGGCCCTGGATGTGGCGTTGAGCAGCCGCCCCCTGACCGAGGCGGAGGCCCGTCAAGGGGCAGTGGCTTTTGAATATGCCCAGACTCCGCTCCTGTTGGTAACCTCTCATCAAGCCGCCGGAGTCAACTTAACTCTTAAACAGGTCGCCTCACTCTATGCCGGGGAAATCGGAAAATTTCCCGATGGCGCCCCCATGCGCGTTATCATCAGACCGGAACATGAAGCCGATACGCACTTTCTCAGGAGATTGTCTCCCGAGATGGATCAGGCGGTCCAAAAGGCCCAATCACGGCAAGGAATGATCGTGGCGGTCACGGACCATGATAACGCCGAAACTCTGGAGAAAATCAGCGGGGCCGTCGGGTGGATGTCGCTGGCTCAGCTTATTTCCGAGAACCGGAAGCTTGCACCCTTACCAATAGATAATATCTTACCCAGCCAGGCAAATTTTGTTTCGGGTCGCTATCCATACTACAAATCTTTTAGGGTGGTTACCGGAACCCAGCCCACCCCTTTGACCAAAGCCTTCCTCAAATTTCTCACCTCAGCCGAGGGGCGGGCAATCCTGGAAAAAAACGGTCATTTCATTGATGTGAAGCAGCCATGAAACTCCGAAAAACTGCAACCGCCCACCATATAGCCCTGGCCCTGGCGATTGTCATACCTTTCTTTTTATCGGGGTCTTACTTTTTTATCGGCTATGTAAATATAGACGCCACCTTGCAGACCGAGGCCGAGGCCAATGCGCTGTTCGCCTCCCAGATAATTCACGCCAACCCCGATTATTGGCAGTTTGAACAGATCAGGCTGCAAGAATTTCTCTCGCGTCGCTTAATCAAAACCCATAACGAGATTCGCCGAATTGTAGACCTGAATAACGCCATGGTGGCAGAGCATCGGGATCATTTGGAATATCCGTTTATGATGCGCTCCCACGACCTTTATGACTCCGGCCGGGTGGTGGCGAAATTGGAAATTATCCGGTCTCTGCGCCCCTTGTTATGGAACACTCTCTTAGTCGGAATTGTTGGATACCTGCTGACCCTCGCCATCTATTGGTCGGTTAAAATATTTATTTTAGATCGGCGCCAGCAGGCCGAGGAGTCGCTGCTGGAGAGCGAAGAGAAATACCGCTTATTGGTCAGCAAATTGCCGGCCCTGGTTTTCAAGGGCTACGCCGATTGGGTCGTTGATTTCTTTGACGACAAGATCGAGGCGCTCACCGGCTACAGCAAAGCCGAGTTCGATTCCCGCCGCCTGAAATGGTCTGAGGTTATCCAGTCGGAAGATTTGTCGAGCGTTAAAGACGCCTTCATCCAGGCCCTCAGAACTAATCAGTCCTACGTCAGGGAATACCGCATCAAGGCAAAGGATGGAGGAACCCTCTGGCTCCAAGAAAAAGGGCAGATAATCCGCCATCAAGACGGCAAGATCGATTACATCAGCGGGGTGTTTTTCGATATTACCGAGCGGAAAATCTTTGAAGAAGAACGTCTCACATTCAGCAAAATGGAATCGTTGGGGGTTCTGGCCGGAGGCATTGCTCACGACTTTAACAATATCCTCACCGTGATCCTGGGCAATATCAACCTGGCCATGCTGGATCTGCCGGTGGAATATGGCGGCCAGGAAATATTGACCGAGGCGGAAAAAGCTTGTTTCCAGGCCCAGAGTTTGGCCCGGCAGTTGCTCACCTTTGCCAAAGGTGGGGCGCCGATTAAAGAACTCGTCGCCATTGAACCACTCATCAGGGAATCCGTCACTTTTGCCTGTAGAGGCTCGGCGGTGCGCGGTGAATTTACCCTGCCGGACAACCTCTGGGCCCTGGAGGTCGATCCCGGGCAAATCAACCAGGTCTTCCGGAATCTCATTATCAATGCCATCCAGGCCATGCCCGGGGGCGGGACGATTAAGATTCAGGCCGAAAATCTGGTGCTGGCGGCCGAGAGCGATCTGCCTCTCAGCCCCGGAAAATATGTCAAAATCTCTCTGCAAGATCAGGGCGGCGGCATGCCGGCAGGATATCTCGCCAAAATATTTGACCCCTACTTTACCACCAAACAAAAGGGCAGCGGCTTAGGCCTGGCCACGAGTTATTTTATTCTTAAGAATCATCATGGTCATATCGCGGTGGAGTCAAAACCAAGGGTAGGGACAACTTTTACGCTCTATCTTCCAGCCGTTGACCAAAAGATCAGTCCGTCATCTGAAGCAAAAATGAAGTTGTATTCTGGGAAAGGCAAGATATTAGTAATGGATGATGAAGATTTGGTAAGAGAAGTTGTAGGAAAGATGGTAGCATATCTCGGATATGAAGCGAACCTTGCCAGAGATGGCGCAGAAGCTATAAGTATATTTACTGAAGCGCAAAAATCCGGACAGCCTTTTGATGCCGTGATATTAGATCTAACCGTTCCAGGCGGCATGGGTGGCAAAGAAACCATAGAAAATCTGCTTAAGATCGATCCCAAGGTAAAAGCCATAGCGTCCAGCGGCTATTCCGATGATCCCGTCATGGCTGAGTTCCATAAATACGGCTTCAGCGCTATTATTCCCAAGCCTTATAGAGTTATGGAAGCCGGCAAAATATTACATGACATCATCGCAAATAAAGAAGATGCACCCGGCTAACTAGACCCGGAATTGGGATAAAGAGTTACCGATTATCGGTTCCCGGCTGAGTGTTTTCACCGGGGGCGTCTCCCCTCCCCCTGCCCTTTCCCGCGCTGCTCCCTTGCATTGCCAACGTAATTAGGCTAATTTAGCGTCAGCGGGACCGCGAGGTTCTGCACCTTAAAACCCATGTGGCTCTATATCCTGAAACGTCTGGGTCTGATGATCCCCATGCTCCTGGGGATCACCCTGATTTCGTTCTCGGTCATTCACCTGGCCCCGGGCACCCCCACCGACATGCAGACCACCCTCAATCCCAAGGCATCCCTGGAAGCCCAGAAGCGCCTGCGGGAGCTCTACGGCCTGGACAAGCCCCTGATGGTGCAATACGGCGACTGGCTCACGCGGCTGGTCCACCTGGACTTCGGCCGCTCCTTCTCTCCGGACCGGCGGCCGGTGTGGGACAAAATCAAGGAGCGCATCGGCATCACCCTGAGCCTCAACCTTATGAGCCTGATCATCATCTTGGGCGTGTCCATTCCCATCGGGGTGATCGCCGCCTACCGGGCCCATTCGTGGTTTGACCAGGCCACCACCCTGTTCGTCTTTTTCGGCTTCGCCATGCCCACCTTCTGGCTGGCCCTGCTCCTCATCATGTTTTTCGGGGTCTACCTGGATTGGCTGCCCATCTCCGGCCTCACCTCCCTCAACTATAGGCAATTTTCCTTCTGGCAGAAGGTGCAGGATTTAGGCGCCCACGTGACCCTGCCGGTGCTGGTGGCCGCCTTCGGCGGGCTGGCCGGCATGTCCCGGTACATGCGGGCCAACATGCTGGAAGTCATCCGCCAGGATTACATCACCACGGCCCGGGCCAAGGGGCTGCCGGAGCGGGTGGTGATTTTCAAACACGCCCTCAGAAACGCCCTGCTGCCGGTGATCACCATCCTGGGGCTGAGCGTGCCGGGCCTCATCGGCGGCAGCGTCATCTTCGAGTCCATCTTCGCCATCCCCGGCATGGGCCAGTTGTTCTACGGCGCCGTCATGGCCCGGGACTATCCCCTGGTCATGGGGGAACTGGTCATCGGCGCGGTGCTGACCCTGGTGGGCAACATGCTGGCCGACGTCGGCTACGCCCTGGTGGACCCGAGGATCCGTGCCGGATGAGGAGGAGCAGGTTCTGGATAGCAGGTGTCAGGTTCCAGGTGTCAGGATTTTGGGTTAGTTCCCGGATTTGACATAGAGAAGCAGAATGAATCGCAACAATCCGTTAGCATGTGAGGTACCTGCAAAATTCATCTTAGGCTGGTGGCACAGGCTTTCCAGCCTGTGCAAATGCGTGTTGAAGGCTGGGCCAGCATTAATGACCACCAGTGTTTCAAGATGATCTTTATCAAAAATATCAGGGTGATATCCCATAGCTATCATCCTTCATCGGCACAGGCTGGAAAGCCTGTGACACCAGATTCCCTGGGATAGATTGACGGAATCTCAGTGGAAAGAGACTTTTGCAAGAGGCTCATGTAATACCAAGATGCCGTCAAACAAGTAATAATTATAATTGTAGGGGCGGTTCGCGAACCGCCCCTACGGCGGGTGCGACCACAAAGATAGAATTACCTCTATGACGGCAACTTGGTAAAAGTCATCCAATGACCAAAAAATCTTTCGCATCTAATTGGCGACGTTTGGCCAGGGTTTTTCCTAAAACCTAAAACCTGAAACCTGAAACCTGCCCCTATGAGACAGCGTGAATTCTGGACCCACTTCAAGCGCAATCGCATGGCCATGACCGGCCTGGCCCTGGTCCTGGGGCTGTTTGTGGTCTCCATCTTCGCCCCCTGGCTGGCGCCCTACGACCCCCTCAGCATCAATCTCAAGGAAGTGCTCATGCCCCCCAGCCCGGCTCACTACCTGGGCACGGACACCCTGGGCCGGGACGTCCTCTCCCGCATCATCTATGGTTCCCGGGTCTCCCTCAAGGTAGGGTTCGTGGCAGTGGGCCTGGCCACCCTCATCGGTCTTTTCATCGGGGCCCTGGCGGGGTATTACGGCGGCTGGGTGGATTCGGTCCTCATGCGCCTGGTGGACCTGATGCTCTGTTTTCCCGCCTTCTTCCTGATCCTGGCCGTGATTGCGGTGCTGGAGCCCAGCATTTGGAACATCATGGCGGTCATCGGCCTCACCAGTTGGATGGGCGTAGCCCGCCTGGTCCGGGCGGAATTTCTCTCCTTGCGGGAACGGGAATTCGTCACCGCGGCCCGGGCCCTGGGCGCCGGCGACACCCGCCTGATCCTGCGCCACATGCTGCCCAACGCCCTGGCGCCGGTGATGGTCTCCGCCACCCTGGGGGTGGCCGGGGCCATCCTGACTGAGAGCGCCCTGAGTTTCCTGGGGCTCGGGGTCATGCCCCCCACCCCCAGCTGGGGCAACATCCTCACCGCCGGCAAGGATAACATTGAGATCGCCTGGTGGCTTTCCGTGTTTCCGGGGCTGGCCATTCTGATCACGGTGATGAGCTACAACCTGTTGGGCGAAGGCATCCGGGAGGCTATCGACCCCCGCTTGAAGGATTAAATTTGCCCTGCCGGCAAGCCTCCGGCGAACCAGACAAAGGCCTGGCTGGTGCGGCCTCCCCTATCCGCTGCCTTGCCTGGGGGAAACAGGGGTCGAAGTCGCCGATAATAAGCGCAATAGTTTCCAAAAAACCCCTGGAAGACCGAAAAAATATGATAATTAACGAAATCTGGCTGGTTATTCCGCAAAATATTTTGACAATCAGCCGTGAATCTCTTATCTTATGTGAGCAGGGCGGCACCACTTTATGATCAAGGCATCATTACCCTAAGGGAGGGAGAATATGAAACGGACGTGGGTCAAAGTAATTGCCATCGTAGTAGCCCTGGCTCTGTGCGGGGCGGGGGCGGCGTTTGCGGCTAAAGCTAAGCCCGCAGCAGAATTGAATATCAGCAAAGCGCTGCTGGATTCTTATGATCTGATCGAGAAGAAGCAGTACAAGAAAGCCGATGTGATCCTGGACAAGATCCTGGCCAAAGATCCCGGCAATCCGCTGGCCTTGAACAACAAGGCCTCCATCATGGTGTCGGAAAAGAAATTTGACAAGGCTGATACCTTTCTGAACCAGGCTCTGCCCAAGGCCAAAGGCTTCATGGTGCAGGTCAACCGGGTGTGCTCCGTGGGCAACATCTGCCTGGCTTTCAGACCCGTAACTTCGGGCACCGGTAATCAGGACTTGGAGCCCTTGATCAAGATGAACATCGAAATGGTCAAAGGCTATATGAGTGCAGGCCCTCTTCCGGGGAGTGGCTTGAGATAATCAACGCTTAAACGCCGCCCACCAGGAGCTCCTAGGCCCCCTTTCGGGGGCCTTTTTTTTTGCGATGGCGGGAGGGCCTACGCCGGGTTGCCCCCAGCCCAACCATTGACATCCCGGCCGGAGGCCGCTATGGTGCAATCAATTCACCTCAACCGGGGGTAAGACATGCAACGGCAATCCTGGCAGATAGTCGTCATGGTGGCGGCCCTGGCGCTGGCCCTGGCTGGGCCGGTTTGGGCCCAGGCGGACGCCGGCCTCACCAAGATGCTGGTGGAAAGCTATGATTTACTGGAGGCGGGCAAACTGGCCGAGGCGCAGAAAATCTACGAGCAGATCCTGAAGCAAGAGCCCGGCAACCCTCTGGCCTTAAATAATCTGGGGGCCATCAAGGTCAAGGAGAACAAATTACCGGAAGCCCTCGCCTACCTTTCCCAGGCCCAGGACCGGGCCCAGGGCTATAAAATCAAGGTGAACCGCGTGTGCGACATGCAGGGCCTCTGCCTGGCCTTCCGCCCCCTGGAGGCGGTTTACGGCAACCAGGACCTGGCGCCCCTGGTGCAGTTGAACCTCAGCCTGGTCAAGGCCAAAGTCGCGGGGGCAAAAAAGTAGGGGGGGACCTGTGTGTCCCCCCAAGCGGGCGCACACACAGGTGCGCCCCTACATTTACTTCGTTCCTTTTGAAGTACAACTCGGATAAAAAGTTATTTTAAGGGAGGATCATAGAAAAACTATGCCCCGCCCTCCCCTCCTAAGGCTTTTAATTAGGTGCCGTTATTTCTTGCCCTGAGCCTCCGCCGCGGCCAGTTTTTCCTGGAGATAGGGCACCAGGGCGGCGTCCGGCGGCTGGTCCAGCAATTTGCGCCAGTAGACCGCAGCTTCTTTGGGTTCCTTCGCCTGTTCATAGAGCAGGGCCAGCCGGCGCATGACCTCGTTCTTCAGGGGTCCGGAGCTTTGCTCCACCACGGGTTTGAGCACCTCGGCCGCCTTTTTGAAGTTGCCCATGCCTTCGTAACAATAACTGCGACTTTCGTTCACCAGGGTGTCCCAACCCGGGTCGCGGCCGTCCAGGAGGGATTCGTAAGCCTTGGCGGCCTCGCCGTACTGCGCCAGCCGGTAGAGAAGGTTGGCCCGCGTCAGCTGGGCTTCCCGGGCCGCCCGGGTACCGGTATTTTCCTGGATGAACTTCTCCAGCGCCTGGGCGGCGGCAACGTTCGGGGCCTTGAGGTCTGCCTTGGGGGTCACCAGGGCCAGGGCCTCCACGGCCTTATCCTCCCGGCCCTCCTGCAGCCTGGTGTTCACCCCCCAGGCCCCCAGACCCACCGCGATCACGACTCCCGCTATCACCAGCCATTTGGCATAGGGCTTCACCGGCGCCAACAGGCGCTGCGCCAGGGAATAAACTTCCTCAGGATTGTCCAGCGCCAGCTTGCGCCGGGGAGTTATCTTGGCCATGTAAGTCTCCTAAAAACTTTTTTAAATCAATGAAGAACAGCCGCCCTCGGCTGTTCTTAGGCATAGAATGCAAGGACCGCTGCAGTGGACCTTGGCACCCGCCATGATCATAGCCGAAGTGGTGCGCAGTGCGCACCCTACCACTTTTCAGGTTTATGATCGTAGGGGGGGACCCGTGTGTCCCCCCTTGAGGGCGCACACACAGGTGCGCCCATACAATTCGTGGTCTTATCGGATACTATGCGTTATCAGACTCTCTTCGCCAACTCCTCCACCAGTTCCCAACTCCGCTCCCCGTGGCCGGTGAAGGTCAGTTGCCGCTCGTTTTCCCCCAGGATCTCCAGGTCCACTTCCAGGTAGTCGCCGGGAAGCAGCGGGGCCAACCGCCGGGCCCATTCCACCGCCACCACCTGGGGCCCGGAGAGATATTCCTCCAGGTCCGGGAGCAGCTCGGCCGGCAGGTCTTCCAGGCGGTAGAGGTCCAGGTGGACCAGGGGCACGCGGCCGGGATACTCGTGCACCAGGGTGAAGCTGGGGCTGGCGACCATGTGGGGCGGCACCTCAAGCCCTTGGGCCAGGCCGTGAACGAACTCGGTCTTGCCGCTGCCCAACTCACCGTTTAAGGCCACCACATCCCCCGGGGCCAGCCTGTGGCCCAACCGCGCCGCCAGGGCCCTGGTCGCCTCGGGACTGCGGCTGATCAACCGGTACGGCCTCATATCATGGTACCCTTAATCGGATACTATCCTCCAAATCCGAGCCTAACGGCAAAACCCAAATCCCCCTAAATCCAATACTGTTCACTTAGCATCCGAGCTGTCAAAAAATCCGGGAACGCATTTATTAACGACAGGGAGAAAGTGATTAATTCCCCCTCACCCTAACCCTCTCCCCCATTGGGGGAGAGGGAATAAAGCCGGAACTCCGGTAATTCTCCC
>JAUSOZ010000053.1 GCA_030655955.1 Deltaproteobacteria bacterium | reverse complement strand
GATGATGTTGACCTTTTCGATCAGCACCTGGTTCTTTTCCCGGAACACCTTCAAAACCTTGCCGGTTTTGCCTTGCTCCTTGCCGGTGGTGACCTCTACCAGGTCGTTCCTCTTCAGCCGGACCTTGACGGGCTCGGTCACTTTCTTGACCTTGGCCATTAGAGCACCTCCGGGGCTAACGAGATGATCTTCATGAACCTTTTGGCCCGAAGTTCCCGGGCCACCGGCCCGAAGATGCGGGTGCCGATGGGGTCGCCCTGGGGGTTAATGAGCACCGCCGAGTTATCGTCGAACCGGATGTAGGAGCCGTCGGCGCGCCGGGTCTCTTTCACGGTGCGCACCACCACGGCCCGCATCACGTCGCCCTTTTTTACCTTGGAGTGGGGTATGGCCTCCTTAACCGCCACAATAATGATGTCCCCCACCCGGGCATACCGCTTCCTGGTGCCTCCCAGGACCCGAATGCAGGCAACCTTCTTGGCGCCGGAGTTGTCCGCCACTGTCATTTGTGTCTGTACCTGGATCATGTTTCTATCCTCAACGCCCGCAACTACTGGGCTTTTTCCAGGACTTCCCTGACCCGCCAGCGTTTGTCCCGACTTATGGGGCGGGTCTCTTCCAGGAGCACCTTATCGCCCACCTGGCATGAATTATTGGGGTCATGGGCCTTGATCCGGGCCCGGCGCCGGATAATCTTATGATAGAGGGGGTGGGCCACCAGGCGTTTCACTTCCACCACCACGGTCTTGTCCATCTTGTCGCTGACCACCTTGCCAATCCTGGTCTTGCGCACACCGCGCTGCTTTTCCATACCTGCTTAACCCTCCCAGGCTATTCCTGCCCGGCCTTTCCCCTCAGTACCGTCTTAACCCGGGCCAGGTCTCTTCTGGCCTGTCCCAGTCGGGCGGTGTTGTCCAGTTGCTGACGGCTATGTTGAAAGTTGAGGTTGAACATCTCTTCGGAAACCTCTTTCAACTTCGCCAAAAGTTCTTCCCGGGTCAGATCCCGCAAATCTGCGGCCTTCATGATTTCGCCCCCGCTGCCGACGGCTGGTGTTCCCGCTCCACGAACTTGGTGGGAATGGGCAATTTGTGGGACGCCAGCCGCATGGCTTCTTTGGCCACTTCCCGGTCCACCCCGGCCATCTCGTAGAGGATAAGGCCGGGCCGGATTACCGCCACCCAACCTTCCGGGCCGCCCTTACCTTTCCCCATGCGGACCTCCGCCGGTTTCTTGGTATAGGGCTTGTCCGGAAATATCCGGATCCAGACCTGGCCGCCCCGTTTGACGTGGCGGGTGATGGCGATCCGGGCCGACTCGATCTGCTGGGCCGTGATCCAGCCGCATTCCTCGGCCATGAGGCCAAACTCCCCGAAGGCCACGTAGTTGCCCCGGGAGGCCTTGCCCCGGCGGCGGCCTCGCATTACTTTCCGATGTTTTACCCTTTTTGGACTAAGCATGTTCTTTTCCTTAACTACCCCCCGTCTTCAAGGGGGCAGGGGGAATTAACCTTGTTTTTCGTTCTGCGTTATTCGTGGCTCGTTTTGCCCTGGAATCTCGGCTTATAGTTTCAAACCCAAAACCCAGAACCCAAAACCCAGAACCCGCAGTTAAAAGGTCGCCATTTCTTCGGTGCCCAGGATCTCGCCGTGGAAAATCCAGGTCTTCACCCCGATGATCCCGTAAGTGGTCTTGGCCTCGGCAAAGCCGTAATCAATCTGGGCCCGCAAGGTGTGGAGCGGCACCCGGCCTTCCCGGTAGGTTTCCTGCCGGGCGATTTCCGCCCCGGCCAGCCGGCCCTTGCAGCGGATCTTGATGCCCTTGGCCCCGAACTTCAGGGCCTGACCCACCGATTTTTTCATGGCCCGGCGGAAGGACACCCGGCGCTCCAGTTGCTGGGCGATGTTTTCCGCCACCAGCTGGGCGTTGATCTCGGGTTTGCGCACCTCTTGCACGTCGATCACGAGTTCCCGGCCGACCAATTTTTCCAGCCGGCGGCGCAGATCCTCAATTTTCTTACCCTTTTGGCCGATAACCATGCCCGGCCGGGAGGTATGGATTTTGATGGTCAGCTTGTTGGCCGCCCGCTTGATATCCAATCCGGCGACCCCCGACCCCTTGAGTTCCTTGTCCGCCTTGATGAAATCGCGAATCCGGCGGTCTTCCAGCACCAGGGATGCGTAATCCTTCCGGGCGAACCAAACGGAATCCCATTTGCGATAGCTCCCCAGACGGAAACCGATGGGGTGAACTTTCTGGCCCAATCCATGCCTCCTTATCTTATACCGATCATTTGCCGGATCCTTCCTTCAGGACCACGGTTATATGGCTGCTCCGTTTGAGGATGCGGTTGACCCGCCCCATCGCCCGCGCTTGGAAGCGTTTGAGGGAGGGGCCGCCATCCACCTGGACGCCTTTGATTACCAGGGTATCCACGTCGATCTGGGGCCGCTGCTCGGCATTGGCCACCGCCGACATGACTACCTTGCGCACCAACCGCGCCCCCCGCTGTGGCATAAACCGGAGCATGGCCAAGGCCTCTTCCACCTTCTTGCCGGGGAGAGTCCGGGCCACCAGCCGCAGCTTGGTGGGCGAGATGTGCAAATATTTGGCGCTCGCCTTGATTTCCATGGCTACTTCTTACCCATCTTGGTTTTGCGGTCCCCGGCGTGGCCACCGAAATGCCGGGTGGGGGAAAACTCGCCTAACTTGTGCCCCACCATATTTTCGGTGACGTATACCGGTATAAACTTCCTGCCGTTATGGACCGCCAGGGTTAATCCGATGAATTCCGGAGTGATGGTGGACCGCCGCGACCAGGTTTTGATCACGCGCCGATCCGAGCTCTCCCGGGCCTTATACACCTTGGCCTGGAGGCAATCCTGCACATAGGGTCCCTTTTTTAGTGAACGGGCCACGATCTTCCTCTCTACTTCTTGGACCGGTGTTTAACGATATACCGGTCGCTGGCTTTAGGCTTTCTGGTCTTATATCCCTTAGTGGGCACTCCCCAAGGCGTACACGGATGACGGCCACCCGAGGACTTGCCTTCGCCGCCCCCCATGGGGTGGTCCACCGGGTTCATGACGACGCCGCGGACATGGGGCCGCTTGCCTTCCCAGCGTTTCCGCCCGGCCTTGCCCAGACAGACGTTTTCCTGCTCCACGTTGCTGAGTCGCCCGATGGTGGCCCGGCACTCCACCGGCACCATCCGCACCTCGCCCGACGGCAGTTTCAGATGGGCCTGTCTACCTTCCTTGGCCATTAACTGTGCGGCGGAACCCGCGGACCGGGCCATCTGGCCGCCCTTACCCGGCTTCATCTCCACGTTATGCACCAGGGTGCCGTTGGGGATGTTCAACAGGGGCAAAGTGTTCCCCGGTTTGATGTCCGCCGTGGCACTGGAGACTACCGTGTCTCCCACCCGCAGGTCGTGGGGCGCCAGGATGTAGCGCTTCTCCCCGTCGACATAATGGAGCAGCGCAATGCGCGTCGTGCGGTTGGGGTCGTATTCGATGCTGGCCACCTTGGCCGGGACCTCCAACTTGTTGCGCTTGAAATCGATGAGCCGGTAACGCCGTTTGTGTCCTCCACCCCGGTAGCGGCAGGTGATCCGGCCGTGACAGTTCCGCCCTCCCGACTTCTTCAGGGGTCTGACCAGGCTCTTTTCCGGCTCACTCCGGGTGATCTCGGCAAAATCCGTTGCTGTCTGGAACCGCCGCCCCGGTGAGGTGGGTTTTCGGGAAATCAAAGCCATGACTAGTTATCCTTACTCTAGGTTCAAAAGCTGCATATCGTTTAGGCCGTGTGGCCGGGCAGTCCAAGGTCTCGTGGGAACCCGACCTCTGACCGCGGTTTAGAGCGCTTCGAAACCGGAGATCTTCTCTCCGGGGGCCAGGGTGACCACCGCCTTCTTCCAGTCCGGCCGCGCTCCCTGGGTCTTGCCCATGCGCTTTTTCTTGCCCTGGTAGACGATGGTGTTCACTCTCAGGACCTTGACCTTGAAGATGTCTTCAATGGCCTTCCTCAGCTCGATCTTGTTGGCATATACGGCCACCCGGAAGGTAAGCTTGTTGGCCACCTCCCTAAGAGAGTGGGTCTTTTCCGTGATGATCGGCCCCTTGATCAAATAGTGGTATGCCTTCATTTGGCCAACCTCGCTTCGATGGCATCCAGTGCCGGGGACAACAACACCAGGTACTCATATTTGAGGATATCGTATACATTCAAGCCCATGGGGAGCATCACCTGGACCCCCGGGACATTCCGGGCCGAGAGTGTAAGGGCCCGATTTTCATCCGGGGTGATGAACAACGCCTTGTTCAGATCGAAATTCTCCATGACCTTGATGAAATCTTTGGTCCTGGGCGTGGTGTGGGGATAAGCGTCCAGCACCACCAGCTGCCCCTCGGCCAACTTGCTGGACAGCGCCATCTTCAAGGCCAGGCGCCGCACCTGTTTGGGAAGCGCATAGGCATAGCTCCGGGGTCTGGGGCCGAACGTGGTGCCGCCGCCCTTCCAAATGGGAGACCGGCTGCTGCCCACCCGGGCCCGACCGGTGCCTTTCTGGCGCCAGGGTTTGCGCCCGCCGCCCCGCACTTCGCCCCGAGTCTTGGTACAAGCCGTGCCGGAACGGCGGCAGGCCCGCTGCCAGGTCACCACTTCGTGGAGCAGGTGCCCCTTGACCTCCACCCCAAAGATCTCATCTTTGAGGTCCAGTTCCCCGACTTTTTCTTTGGCAATATTATAGACATCTACTGTCGGCATAAGGTCACCCGGCCTTCTGGATGAGCACCAAGCCCTGGCTCGGGCCGGGGACGGCCCCTCTCAACACCAGGAGGTTCTCTTCGGGGCGCACATCCACCACTTCCAGATTCTTCATCGTCACCCGGGCATTACCCATCTGGCCCGGCATCTTCTTGCCTCTGACCACCCGGGAGGGATAGGCGCTGCAGCCGATGGACCCTGGCGCCCGGTGGGACATGGAACCGTGGCCCATGGGGCCGCGGTGAAAGTTCCACCGCTTGATGGTGCCGGCAAAACCCTTGCCCTTGCTGGTGCCGATGACGTCCACCCGGTCCCCGATCTCGAATTGCTCCACGGTGATCTCCTGGCCCTCTTCGAAACCTGAGGTCTCGTCCACCCGGAATTCCCGCAGAGATTTAAAGCCGCTTTTAGCGCCGTGCTTTTCGCAGTGCCCTTTTTCCGGCTTGTTGCACTTGGTCAAGGCCCGCCGGTCAAAGCCCATCTGCAGGGCCTCGTAGCCGTCTTTCGCCGCGGTCTTTTTCTGGACCACAAAGCACGGACCGGCTTCGATGACCGTGACGGGCACTGCCAGACCATCGTTGTCGAAGATCCGGGTCATGCCCAATTTCTTGCCGATTAAGCCCCCAGGCATTGTTCTCTCCAGTAGTCAGTAGCCAGTAGTCGGTAGTCAGTGTGAGGCTAAAAAACCTGCCAGTTCCTGATCCCTGATCCCTGACCCCTGCTTTTAAACTTTAATTTCTACGTCCACCCCGGCTGCCAGGTCCAGCTTACTGATGGCGTCCATGGTCTGCTGGGTCGGCTCCAGGATGTCCATCAGCCGCTTGTAAGTGCGGACTTCGAACTGCTCCCGGGACTTCTTGTCAATATGCGGGGAGCGCAACACGGTGTATTTGTTGATCTCCGTGGGCAGCGGTATGGGTCCCGCCACTCGGGCGCCGGTGCTCCGGGCCGTCTCGACGATCTCCACCACCGATTTGTCCAGCAACTTGTAGTCGTAAGACCGCAAGCGGATGCGAATCTTGGGCGTTATCATTTTTTAACCTTATTCCAAATTTTCTCGGTAGCACAGGCTTTCTAGCCTGTGGTCCTTTCACGTTCCCAAGTACAACTTGGGAACGAGTGGGAAAAAACTATTCCACAATCTCGCTCACCACGCCGGCGCCCACGGTGCGGCCGCCTTCCCG